>NZ_JAIUIM010000049.1:0-31221 GCF_020165615.1 Mesorhizobium sp. BH1-1-5 | reverse complement strand
GTTTCGTGGGGGGGGCGCCACGCAGAAAGCATGGTTCAGCAAGTCATGGTCCAGCAAGTCGGGGCAGTTACAACGGAAGATGGCGCGGGGCGCGCGAAAAGCAGGTCGAGCCTGATGCGCTCGCCGCAATTCTCCTCCTTCGTCATCCTCGTCGTGCTTCTGGTGGTGTTCGGTATCGCCGACAGCAATTTCCTGTCGCCGCTCAACATCTCCAACATGATGGCGTTCCTGCCGGAGCTCGGCATCATCGCGCTCGGCATGACGCTCTTGCTTACCGCCGGTGAATTCGATCTTTCCGTTGGCGCGGTGTTCGGTTTGGCGCCGGTGGTGGTGATGCTGCTGGTGCAGAATGCCGGGGTCGATATCGGCGTGGCGCTGCTTGCCGGGCTTTTGCTCTGCATCGCGATCGGCGCGATCAACGGCGTAATCGTCACCAAGATCGGCATCTCGTCCTTCCTGGTGACGCTGTCGATGCTTTTGATCGTGCGCGGTGCCGCGCTCTACATCACGCAGGGCTTTCCGCTGAAATCATGGGACCAGCCCGGCTTCTTCGTCACGCTGCTTGCCGGCAGCTTCAACATCGGCGCGTTCCGCTTCTACACCTCGCTCTGGTGGTTCATAGGCCTGTCGCTGCTTGCGGTCTACATCCTGCGTTATGCCAAGCTCGGCAACTGGATCAGCGCCATCGGCTCCAACCGCAATGCGGCGGTGGCGCGCGGCGTGCCGGCCGACGCGGTCAAGATCTGGCTGTTCATCCTGACTTCGGTGCTGGCCGGGCTCGCCGGCATGATCAGCGCCTTCCGCATCTCGGCGGCCTCGCCTGTGGCGGGCACCGGCTATGAGCTCGAGGTGATCGCCATGGTGGTGGTCGGCGGCACGGCACTGACCGGCGGGCGCGGCACCATCCTCGGCACCATCGTCGGGGCGCTGATGCTGCGGGCGATCCGCAACGGCATCGTGCTGGTCGGTGTACCGGGGCTCGCCTACAACATCTTCGTCGGCGTCATCATCCTCGCCATGCTCATCCTGCACGCTTTGCTGCAGAAAAACGCCGCAAGGAGCTGACGATGATGCAGGAAGTGCTCCGGCTGCAGAATCTGCAAAAATCCTTCGGCAACGTGCGCGCGCTGAAGAACGCCTCGCTGACGCTCAAGGAGGGCGAGGTGGTGGCGCTGCTCGGCGACAACGGCGCCGGCAAGTCGACGCTGATCAAGGCGATCTCGGGCGTCTTCCCGATCGATCGCGGCGACATCTATGTACGCGGCGAGAAAGTCTCGATCCGATCGACGCGCGAGGCCATGGACCTCGGCATCGAGACCATCCATCAGGACACATCGCTGGCGCCCGACCTCAGCATCGCGCGCAACCTGTTCCTCGGCCGCGAGCCGGTCAACCTCAAATGGCTCGGCGTGTTCGCGCCGCTCGACCTCGCCAAATTGCGCGATGCGGCCTCGGCGCTGCTGAAGCGCGTCGGCATCTCTAAGAAGCTCGACGCCGATGCGCTGGTCTCGACGCTTTCCGGCGGCGAGCGGCAGTCGATCGCGATCTCGCGCGCCATGCAGTTCGCCGCCAAGGTGATCATCCTCGACGAGCCGACCAACAATCTCGGCGTCGAGGAAACGCATGGCGTGCTGCGCTTCGTCAAGGAGATGCGCGAGGCCGGGCATTCGGTGCTCTTGATCACCCACAACATCCACCATGTCTTCGAGGTCGCCGACCGCATCATCGTCATGCGCCGCGGCGAGATCGTCGCTGAGCAGACGGTCGCCGACACCGACCTCCTGACCGTGGAGAGCCTGATAACCGGCGCCGATCTGTCGGCCCTGATGAAAAGGGCGCAGTGACGGCATGGTGAAGCTCTACGGACAGACGCTTTCGCGCCGGCAGGTCGCCGAACGCTCCGGCATGCTGTCGCAATTTGCCGGGGTGCGGCTGATGACGCTTGGCGACGGGGTCGAGCGCGGCATCCGCATGCTCGAATTCCGCACCGGCTCGGGCCTGCGCTTCACCGCGCTGGTCGACCGGGCGCTCGACATTGCCGATTGCGAGTACAAGGGCCAGGCGATCGGCTGGCACTCGCCGAGCGGTTTTCGCAACCCCGGCCTGCACGACTATGAAGGCGAGGATGGCTTTGCCTGGGGCCGGTCCTTCTCCGGCCTGCTGGTCACCTGCGGTCTCGATCACATTCTCGGCCGCAGCGAGGTGCCGGCCGAAAACTACAATTATCCCGGACGCAAGACGGTGACGCATTCGCTGCACGGGCGCATCGGCACCATCCCCGCGCGGCTGACCGGCTATGGCGAAAGCTGGGACGGCGACCGATGCGTTTTGTGGGCGGAGGGGATCGTCCAGCAGGCAAGCGTGTTTGGCGAGGACCTGCATCTCATCCGCCGCATCGAGGCCGATGTCGGCGGCAGCGAGATCCGGCTATCGGACCGCGTCGTCAACCACGGTTTCCACCGCACGCCGCATATGTATTTCTACCACGTCAATGTCGGGCATCCGCTGCTCGACGAAGGCTCGCGCTACCTGGCGCCGATCCGCGACGTGGTCTGGGCCGCGCATGAAGGCGAGCGCTACGAGGCGCAGAAGGTCGGCTACCGCACCATGCCTGATCCACAGCTCGGCTTCAGCGAGCAGGTCTGGCAGCATGAGCTTGGCGCCGATCCCAAGGGCGAGGTACCGGTGGCCATCGTCAACGACCGCCTTGGCCTCGGCTTCGAGGTCGTCACCCGCAAGGACCAGTTGCCTTGTTGCTACGAGTGGCAGAATTTCCAGGCCGGGCAGTATGCGCTTGGCATCGAGCCCTCGACGCACCACGTGCTCGGCAATCTTGCCGCGCGCGAGCGCGGCGAGATGATCTGGCTTGAGCACGGCGAGACCCGTGCCTATGACGCGGTGTTCCGCGTCCTCGACGGTAAGGATGCGATCGCCGGCGCCGAAGGCAGGATCAAGGCCATCGCCCGCCAGCCCGAGCAAGATTATCCTCGGGCTTCCGGCAAGTTCCCAAAACTGGCGGGCAGGACATGAGCGCGACGACCGACCACCGCAAACCCTCCGGCCGGCGGACCGGATTTGATTGGAGGCCGATTTGACCATGGCGAAAAAGCGCGACTACAGCCTTGTCGGCGAAAGCACACGTACGGCGATCGAGACTGGGCTTGCCTCGGCCGAGTGGTACCACACCGACGTGGCGCGCAAGACCATGAAGGAATTGATGCAGCGCTCGGACGGGCCGGCGATCCGCGACACCATCATCTGGATCGCCGCGATCCTGGGTTCGGCCGCCGGCATCGTCTGGTTCTGGGGCAGTTGGTGGATCGTGCCGTTCCTGTTCGCCTACGGCGTGCTCTACGGCTCGTCGAGCGACTCGCGCTGGCACGAATGCGGCCATGGCACCGCCTTCCGCACGCGCTGGATGAACGACGTCGTCTACCACATCGCCTCCTTCATGCTGATGCGCAATCCGGTCCAGTGGCGCTGGAGCCATGCGCGCCATCACACCGACACCATCATCGTCGGCCGCGACGCCGAGATCGCGGTGATGCGGCCGCCGGACCTTATCAAGGCGGCCTTGGCCTTCACCGGCATCCTCGACTTCCGCTATTCGCTGCCGACGCTGGTGCGCCAGGCCTTCGGAACATTGTCGGACGACGAGAAGAGCTACATCCCGGAGATGGAGCAGCACAAGGCAGTGACCGCGGCGCGCTGGCATATGGTGGTAAACGTTGCGACGATCGCTATAGCGATCGCACTTAGATCATGGATACCGCTGGTGCTGATCGGCCTGCCGCGCCTCTACGGCACCTGGCACATGGTGACGACCGGGCTGCTGCAGCATATCGGGCTCGCCGACAACGTCACCGACCATCGGCTGAACACGCGCACCGTCTACATGAACCCGATCAGCCGGTTCATCTACTGGAACATGAACTACCATGTGGAGCACCACATGTTCCCAATGGTGCCCTATCACGCGCTGCCGAAGCTGCATGAGCTGATCAAGCACGACCTGCCGGTGCCGAACCCGTCGATGTGGCACGCCTATCGCGAGGTCTGGCCGGTGCTGCTCAGGCAGCTGAAATACGAGGACTTCTATCTCAAGCGCGAATTGCCGCCGACGGCCAAGCCCTATCGCGGCGAATTCCATGATCTCGACATAACGGCCGCGGCCGCCGAATAGGCGTCGCGCGGCGACCCTGAGAAAGATGATGGCCAGGCAAAGATGATGGCCAGAGAAAGATGATGGTTGGAGAAGGACGATGGCGGATTGGGTCGAAGCATGCGCGGTCGATGACGTGGACGAGGAGGATGTGATCCGCTTCGACCATGGCGGCCGCACCTTCGCTATCTACCGCTCGCCGGAGGACGCCTTCTTCGCCACCGACGGCTTCTGCACGCATGAGAAGGCCCATCTCGCCGACGGGCTGGTGATGGACGACATCATCGAATGCCCCAAGCACAATGGCCGCTTCAACTACAAGACCGGCGAGGCCAAGGGCGCGCCGGTCTGCGTCAACCTCAAGACCTATCCGGTCAAGGTCGAGGCCGGTAAGGTGATGATCGATATCGGCTAAGGCCGCGGGCAAATTTAACAGGGACAGATCAATGAGCCGAAAGAGACCGACCGTCGCCGATCTGCGTGCCATGAAGGGCAAGCGGCAGCTGACCATGCTGCGCGTGCTGACGCTGGAGGAAGCCGAGGCCGCCGAGCGGGCAGGGGTGGATATCGTCTCGGTGCCGCCGGAGCTGGTGCTCAATCCGCAATATCGCGACGCGGCGCCCAGCCTCTTCACCATGCCGGGCGACAATTTCTTCGAGATCGGCACGACCGACGATTTCGTGCGCTGGTCGTTCCGGCTCTACAAGGCCGGCGCCGACGCCGTCTATTGCAGCGCCGGCTACGCCACGATCAAGCGCATGGCCGACGATGCGATTCCCGTCATCGGCCACGTAGGCCTCATTCCTTCTCGCGCGACCTGGACTGGCGGTTTCAAGGCGGTCGGCAAGACCGCGGACACCGCCATGCAGGTGTTCGAGGCGGTCAAGCAGTTGGAAGCCGTGGGCGCCATCGGCGCCGAGATCGAGGTGGTGCCGGTGGAAGTGGCGAAGGCGATCTCCGAGCGCACGCCGCTGATCATGCTGTCGATGGGCGCGGGAACGGGCTGCGATGCCCAATACCTGTTCGCCGAGGATATTCTCGGCACCAATCGCGGTCACATGCCGCGCCATTCGAAAGTCTATCGCAACTTCGCCGCCGAATATGACCGGCTGCAACAGGAGCGCATCGCGGCGTTTTCCGAATATGTCGCCGACGTCAACAGCGGCGCCTATCCGGAAGACAGGCATATCGTGCACATGGATCCGGACGAGCTCACCCTCTTCATGAAGAAGGTCGACGCAAAGGCCTGATCCAACGTGAGCTTCAGCCTGCAGCCGGCGGGCCTTGCCAGATTCCGCTGGCCAGCGCCGCATGGAGCGCTTCGGCATCAATGCCGAGCGGCCTGTCTTCCTTGAGCGTCGCCACATGCGAGCGCACGGCCGCGTGGATGGCGCCCGTGGCCGGCGCGAGCGTTATGCCCTCGCGCAAATCGACAGCCTGCGCCGCCGCCATCAGCTCGAAGGCGATCAGCCGCCGCCACAGCACGATCATCTCGGCGCATTTGGCGACCGCGAGCGGCGTCTGCGTGGCGTGGTCCTCGACGCCCTCGGACACGGGCAGGAAATCGAGCATCACCGGATTGGCCTTGTGACGGATCGCGGCCAGGATCGCCGTCACCGTCTTTTGCAGCGGGACGAAGCCGGCAGAAGCGCCGCCGATCGGCGACAAATATTTCGGCAGGCCGTGGCGGGTCGAGCCGGTGAGCTGGACGAACCGCGCGGCTGACGCCGCCGCGCATTGCGCGATCGCCAGGCCAAGCGTCTCGAAGGCGAGCGCCAGCGACGCGGTATGGAAGTTGCCGGTCGACATGACCAGTTCATCCTCGGCAAGCACCAGCGGATTGTCGGCGGCGGCGTTGAGCTCGATCTCGACCGCCAGCCTGGCATGGTCGATCGCCTGGATCAGGGCGCCGTGGATCGAGGGCATGCAGCGGATCGACAGCGGGTCCTGGATGGTGGTCGGCGCCGGCGTTTCATCGCGCGCCAACAGGTCGCGCAGCGCCTTCGCCGCAAGCTGCTGGCAGGCGCCCGGGCGTGCCTGATGCTGGCGCGGATCGAGGATGGTGCGGTTGGCGCCGATGCCTTCCATCGTCAGCGCGCCGGCCTGCTGCTGCTGGTCGAGCGCGGACAGCGCATCGGTCAGCGCCAGCGCCCCGGTGCCGGCGGAAACCGCCGAGGCGTTGATCAGCGAGAGACCGTCCTTCGGCGAGAGAGTGACGGGCGCAAGCCGCGCCATCATAAGCGCCTTGGCCGCAGGCATGCGGCGGCCCTGATATTCGGCTTCGCCTTCGCCGATCAGCACGCGGGCGATCGCCGTCATCAGTAGAAGGTCGCCGGCGCCGATCGAACCCAGCGACGGCATCGCCGGATGCACGCCGGCATTGAGCGCTTCGACCAGCGCCGTGAACACGCGCGGCGACAGGCCTGAGCCGCCGGCCGCGAGCATTGCAAGGCGGGCGAACATCGCCGCCCGCACCGCCGGCACGGGCAGGGCATCGCCGACGGCGGCGCTGCGGCCCTCGATCAACTGGCGCTGGAAGGCGCTCGCGTCGCCCTCGACGGCCGTGACGAGATTGGCGCCGAGGCCTCTGTTCAACCCGTAGATCTGCTGGCCGCCGGCCGCGGCGGCGTCGAGGACCTGGCGAGCCTTGTTGAGCTTTTCGAGGACGGCCGACGTGACCTCGACCTTGCAGGCGTTGCGCGCGGCGGCAACGACATCCTCGATGCTGACACCGGCGCCGGTGAGAACGAGCGGGCTCATGCGAAGCGCAGCCTCTGGCCGATGCCGTTTTCGCCGGCCTTGGCGAGCATCGCCTTGCCGAGCGCGATGTCGGAGAGCGAGAGGCCGCGATGCCAGAACAGGATCGTCTCGCCATCGCTTTGCCGGCCGGCTTTGAGACCGGCCGCGATCTGGCCGAGCTCGGCATGCAGCGTCGCCTCGCTCAGCCGTCCCGTCTCGACATGGGCGCGCAGCGAGCCGAACTTGCCACCCTTGCACTGGCCCCAGTCGTCGACGACGATCTTCTGCATGATGTCGGTGAGCGACAGCTCGACGGCGCTCATCGTGCCATAGGGCACGACCAGCGCGCCCCGTTTGATCCATTCGGTCTTGAGCAGCGGCTGCGGTTCCGGCAGCCGCGAGGCTTCGACAACGATGTCGGCGCCTTCCACGCAACTTTTCCAGTCGGCCACGGCCATGACCGGCTTGCCGAGGTCTGCGGCGAGCTTCGCGGCAAAGCTATCGCGGCTTTCGGGCCTGCGCGAATGAACGCGGATCTCGTCGAAATCGAAGAGATGGTCGAGCAGCCGCACATTCCAATAGGCGGTGCCGCGCGCGCCGATATGGCCGAGCACCTTGGACGACTTCTTCGCCAGATGCTTGGCGCCGATGGCGGTGACGGCGCCGGTGCGCATGTCGGTGATGACGGTTGCGTCGAGGATGGCGCGCGGCGTGCCGGTGCGCGGATCGAAGAGGTTGAGGATGCCGAATTCCGACGGCAGGCCGTGCTTGTAGTTGTCGACATAGTCGCCGACGATCTTCACGCCGGCGGCATCGAGTGGCGCCACATAGCCGCGCAGCACGTTGAAGTGGCCGTGGAAAGACGGGTCCGGCTCGAGATGGACGCGCGGCTCGATCACCGTCCGGCCGTTACCCTGCGCGACGAGCCCGGCTTCGACGGCGCCGATGATCTCGGCGTCGGTCATGGCAAGGGCTTCGATGTCGAGAGCATTGAGGTAGTCGATATAAATGGGCTTCATGCATTTTCCTCGGCCACCCCCGGCTCATCCATAACAGGCGAAACGGTGACACGGAAGTTTGTTGGATATGCTCTGGACTGGGCCATGCTTATGCTTTTCAACCAGCGCGTCATGACCAGCATCCCCGACAACGCAGCCGTGTCCCAGCCCGCAAGTTCCGCGCGGCAAGCACGACGCGTGGCATTGATCGTTGCCGTCGCCTTTTTCATGCAATTGCTGGATTCGACGATCATCTCGACTTCGCTGCCGCAGATGGGGCAGTCCTTCAGCGTGCCGGCGGTGGCGATGAGCATCGGCATCACCGCCTATATGCTGACCATGGCGGTGTTCGTGCCGCTGTCTGCCTGGCTTGCCGACCGGTTCGGGGCTCGCAACATCTTCCTCGTCGCGATCGCGCTGTTCACGCTGGCCTCGATCGCCTGCGGCTTCTCGCAGGGCCTGACGCAGTTCGTCGCCGCCCGCATCGTGCAGGGCCTTGGCAGCGCGCTGATGACGCCGGTCGGCCGCATCCTGGTGCTGCGCAACGCCGAAAAGTCGGAGCTGCTCAACGCCACGGCGCTGATCACCTGGCCGGCGCTGTTCGCGCCGGTGGTCGGGCCGGTGCTCGGCGGCTTCATCACCACCTATCTCTCCTGGCACTGGAACTTCTTCATCAACGCTCCGCTGGGGCTGGCCGGACTTGCGCTGGTCGCCCGGTTCGTGCCGGGCGATCGTGAATCCGAAGCGAAGCCATTCGATTGGCCGGGCTTTTTCCTCACCTCGCTCGGCCTTGCGGTGATGCTTTACGGGCTTGAGCGCCTGGCGCATCCGGAGGACGGCTTGCTGCCGACGGCTGGCTCCATCGGCATCGGCATCGTGATCGGCTGGTTCGCCGTTCGCCACCTCTTGTAGGCCCGGCATCCGCTGCTCGACCTTTCGGCCTTCAAGATACTGACCTTCGCGATTTCGACGCTTGCCGCGGGCACCGTCTTCCGTGTCGCGATCAATGCCACGCCCTTCCTGTTGCCGCTGCTGTTCCAAGTCGGCTTCGGGCTGCATCCGGTCGATGCCGGCCTGTTGGTGCTGGCCTATTTCCTTGGCAATCTCGGCATGAAGACCGTGACCACACCAACGCTGAGGCGCTTCGGCTTCCGTACCGTGATGGTGGTGAACGGGGTGATCGCATCGCTGGCGATCATGGCCTGCGGCGCGATCTCGCCGCAGACGCCACTGGCGCTGACCGTCGCGTTGATGCTGGTCGCGGGCTTGTCGCGCTCGATGCAATTCACCGCGCTGAACACGCTCGCCTTCGCCGATATCGGCGCGGCGCAGCTCGGCCGCGACGCTCTCCAGCATGCTGCAGCAGATAGCGATGCTGTTCGGCGTGGCAATCGCGGCGGCGATCCTCAACCTGTCGCAAATCGTCGGGGGCGAAACCGTGCCCGACCTCGTCGACTTCAGAATCACCTTTGTCGCGATCGGTCTGGTCGGTCTCGCCGCGGCAATGCGCTTTCTGGTGCTGCCGGCCAATGCCGGGGCCGAGGTTTCAGGCCATTCGGCGAACAATTGAGGTCGCGCCGGGCGCGTTTTGCGGACTCAAATTGCGCCGGTTCCGCCGCCGTCGAACGGGCTCTTCCGCCGACCGCGCGACCGGTGCAACGGATTGCCAAAAAGCCCAAGAGTTTCCGCCTATTGCGCCAGTTGCGGCAATCGATGCGTCCACCCGGAAAATAGTCGGAGAGGCGGGGTCTTGAACGCGGATTCATTTGACGAGCCGCTGTTGAGCCGATTAGCTTTCGTGCGGGATGGCGGCCGGCAGGGCTTTGCCGTTGGGGCGAAAGACATAAGTGATGAATGCGACCGGCTGGCCGAACTGGAGGCGCCTTAATCAGGAAGGCATCGTCTTTGCCATCGCCATCCTGCTGTTCGCCGCCGCTGCGCTGGGCCTGCCCGGGTTCCTGACCGCCGACAATCTGGTGGCGATCGTCCGCTCGGTCTCGGTGCTTGGCATTCTGGCGCTCGGCATGGCGGTCGTCATCATCGGCCGCGGCATCGACCTGTCGGCGGTGGCGATCATGGCGATGTCGGTCGCCTGGTACCTGCAGCTGCTCAATACTGGAACCTCGGACGGGCTCGCCTTCGTCTATGTGCTGGCGGGCGTTTTAGCCATCGGCCTGCTCAACGGCTTTCTCGTCGCCTATGCCGACGTGCCAGCGATCTTCGTGACTTTGGCCACCGGCTCCTTCGTGTTCGGCTATGTGCGCTCGCAGCTGATCACGCAGGATGCTGTGCCGGTGCCCGGAGGACACTGGGTCGAACTGCTCGGCGGCATCCGGTTCCTGGATATTCCTATCGAGGTGTTCGTCTTCGCCGGGCTGGCCTTCCTGGTCTTCCTGTTCCTGCGCTACACCAAATGGGGCCGGTTCATCTATTTCGCCGGCGACAACCCGGTCGCCGCCCGCAACATCGGCGTTCCGGTGCGGCCCATGCTGGTGCTGCGTTACGTGCTCTCGGCTTTCGTGGCCCTGATCGCCGGCCTGCTGACGGCGGCCAGCCTGCATTCGATCAACACCCGCATCGTCAACTCGACACTGCTTTACGACATCGTGCTGGTGGCGGTGATCGGCGGCATCGGCCTTTCGGGCGGCAGGGGCGGGGTACGTAACGTGCTGGTGGGGGCGGCGCTGATCGGCATCCTGCTCAACGCAATGACCATCATCGACATTCCGCTGCTCTACCAGAACCTGATCAAGGCGGCGATCCTGTTGGGGGCCATCATCTTCGACGGCATCATCAATCCGCGCGACGAGCAGACCGCGCAACAGGGCGATATTTAGAGCAGATGGGCTAGCTCATCTTGCTCAGGGGTACCCGGAGCGATCGCGACGATCGGCCGGCAATGAAAACCGAACCAGAGGGATATGACATGAAACTACTCAGAACATTGATGGCCGCCGCCACGGCGCTCGCCGTTACCGCCTTCGTGGCGCCGAGCCTCGCCGCCGACGATCCGGGTCCCGCCGCCTATGCCAAGTCGCTCAACGGCAAGCGCGTCATGCTGGTGCCGCTGGCGATGGGCTTCGACCTGGCGCAGGGCTGGGCACATTATCTGAAGAAGGAAGTCGAGGCCTGGGGCGGCACGTTCGAGACCCGTGATCCGAACTGGGTCGTCGATGCCGGCGCGCAGGCGATCACCGACGCCATCGCTTCCGACACAAGGCCCGACGTGCTGATCATCCATGCGCCCGACCTCAACTCCTATTCGAAGCTGATGAAGAAGGCGCAGGCCGCCGGCACTTATGTGCTGCTCGTCGACAATCCCGCGAACTTCCCGGCGGATGCCTTCGTCGGCAGCGACTGGGACAAGCTCGGCCAGCTCGAGGCCGAAGCGGCGATCAAGGGCTGCGGCGAGAATTCGTCGAAGAAGATCGGCCTCGTGCAGGGCGACCAGGCGAACTCGTCGAGCCTCTACCAGTATGCCGGCATCATGAAGGTGCTGGAGAAGCACCCCGACTTCCAGGTCGTCGCCAAGCCTGACTCCAATTGGGACGCGACCACCTCGCGCAACGTGACGACGACGATGCTGCAGCAGCACCCGGACATCTGCTCGATCATCGACTTCTGGGATGGCGACGCCACCGGCGCCTCGGCCGCGATCCGCGACGCCAAGCTCGACGGCAAGGTGTTCCTGGTCACCACCGGCGGCGGCGAGAAGGCAGCCGATTGCGACAAGCTCGTGGACGGCACCTATGGCGCCGTGGTGATGACCGATCTTGCCCGCCAGTCGGGCGACATGAACGCCATCATCAAGTTCCTGCTGCAGAGCGGGCAGCCGGCGGGCACCTCGCACACCTATATCTACACGCTGGAGAAGGCGACGACGAAAGCCGACCTCAAGCCCGACAGCTGCTGGGACCTGAAGGCGCTGCAAGCCGAAGCTGCGGCGAAATAAGCCGCGCAGCCAGACGGCATCCACGGGGTGGCCGGACCGTTCCGGCCACCTCTTTTCCCGTTTCATGACAGCAGCAGCCGATGAATTTTCGTGAACGCCTCCAAGCCTGGCGCTACAATCTCGTGCCCGATCATCTGGTCGGCGAGATCCTGACCAAACGCTGGACCGACAACGCCATACCTTTCCTGGCGCTGGTGGCGACACTCGGCGTGTTCGGCTCGATCATTCCGGGTTTCTTCAAGCTCACCTCGCTGCAGGAATCGACGCGCCAGCTCGGCGAGTTCTCGCTGGTGGTCATCGGCATGACCGTGGTGATGCTGGGCGGCGGCATCGATCTTTCGGTCGGCTCGATCTTCGCGCTGTCCTGTTTTTCCGCCGTCTACGTCTTCTTCATCCTCGAACAGTCGATCTGGCTGGCCTTGGCCGCCGCACTTTGCACGGGGCTCATCTTCGGCGCCATCAATGGCTACCTGGTCGGCTATCTGAGGCTGCGCGCCTTCCTCACCACGCTGGTCACCTTCATCTTCGGGCGGGCGCTGTTCGACATCCTCGTCACCACCTATGCCGCCGATGTGCAGCTTTCCCAGGCGAGCTCTGATGTGCTCGACTTCATCGGCGACGGCACCTTCTGGGGCCTGTCTGTCTCGGTCTGGCTGGCCATCATCCTTGCCATCGTCACGCATATCGCGCTGACGCGATCGCGTCCCGGCTGGCATGTGCTGGCGGTGGGCGGCTCCCGGCGCTCGGCGCACAATGCCGGCATCCGCGTGCGCCGCACTGTGTTCATGACCTATGTCTTTTCCGGTTTCTGCGCTTCGATCGGCGGCTTCCTGATCGCCTGCCGGTTGAGCGGGGCGGGGCCAGGCACCGGCCTCAACCTGGAGATCATGGCGCTGACGGCGGCGGTGGTCGGCGGCGTCAGCCTCGGCGGCGGACGCGGCTCGGTGGTCAAGGGCCTGATGGGCGCCATCATCGTCTTGACCATGACCAACGGCCTGATCCGCCTGGGCTACGGCACGGGTACCAACCAGATGGTGCTCGGCATCCTTTTGGCCGTCGCCGTCACCATCGACATCCGCTGGCTGAAAAACCGCCACAAGGTGCTGAACGAGGTCTATGTCGCGCCGGTCTACCTCAAGATGGGCGAGACGCAGTCGGCCGCGCCCGGCTCCGGCACATCCTACGAGCTCGACAACCGACTCTCGGCCGCGGACCATATTGGGCTCGGCGAGCTGGAAGGCCCAGAGGATGTCATCCTCGACCGCGACGACCATCTCTATTGCGGCACGCGGCATGGCGAGATCGTGCGCTTCTTCGCGCCGGACTATGTGAAGTCGGAAGTGTTTGCCCATATCGGCGGCTTTCCGCTGGGGCTCGCCTTCGACAGGCAAGGCAATCTGATCAGCTGCGTCGGCGCCATGGGACTTTATTCGGTCTCGCCGGATCGCAACGTAAAGCGCCTGTCGGCGGAGACGGCGCGCTCCTGGACCTCGATCGTCGACGATGCGCGGCTGCGCGACCCGAACGATTGCGATATCGCACCCGACGGCCGCATCTATTTCACGGACTCGACCAAGCGCTATGACGCCCACGATTGGGCGCTGGACTCGATCGAGAACCGCGCCACGGGTCGTCTTTTGGTCTACGATCCGAAGGACGGGTCGACCAAGACGCTGCTCGACGGCTACCGCTACACCAATGGCGTTTGCATGGCGCATGACGGCAAGTCGCTGTTCTTCGCCGAAAGCTGGGCCTGCCGCGTGCACCGCTACTGGCTGGAAGGGCCGAAGGCGGGAACGGCCGAGTGCGTCATCCGCGACATGCCGGGCTACCCCGACAACATCAACCGGGCTTCCGACGGCAACTACTGGATGGCCTGGCTCGGCATGCGCACGCCGAGCTTCGACCTGTCGCTGCGCCATCCCGACATGCGCAAGCGCATGACGCGGCGCCTGCCGCAGGACGAATGGCTGTTCCCCAACATCAACACCGGCGGCGTGGTGAAGTTCAACGAGAAGGGCGGCATCGTCGAGACGCTCGGCGATCTTTCGGGCAACGCGCATCCGATGGTGACCTCGATGCGCGAGCACAAGGGCTATCTGTTCGTCGGCGGCATCCTCAACAACCGCATCGGGCGCTACAAGATCGCCGGCGCGGACCCGAACTGGACGAGCCCCGCCTCCTATTGGGGAGGCAAGCCATGATCCTCGATCCGATCCTGGATGTCTTTCGCGGCAAGGCGGTCACCATACCGCCGCTCGATGGCGCGTTCCGTCCGAACACGCGGCTGGACGACCTGCCGGCCTTCGCCGAGCTGACCGAGCCGGACAATCTGCTTGCGGCCGACGGCCGGCTGCTTGTCTCCGGCGGCAACGCCGTCCTTGCGATCACGGCCGGTTCCGAGCCGGCCGTGGTCGAGACTTTTCAATCCGCGGTCACCGCGCTGGCGCTGTCGCCATCGGGCGAACTGACGGTCGGGCTGGAAAGCGGCAGACTGCTGATCGCCAGCAAAGAGGTTTCTTTGCCCGCCGAAGTCCGCTGCATCACGGCTCTTGCCTATGCCGATGACGGCACGTTGTGGCTGGCCAATGGCTCCAGCGAGCATGCGCCGTCGCAATGGGCGTCCGACCTGATGAAGAAGGGCGCGTCCGGTGCGCTGTGGCGGTGCGGGCCAGGAGGCATCGGTTTCCAGAGGATCGCCGGCGACATCGCCTTTCCCTATGGGCTTCACCCGGTCGGCGCCGATGTGCTGGTGAGCGAAAGCTGGCGCCACCAACTCGTGCGCTTCGACGGCTCCAACGGAACCCGCTCGACCGTGCTGGCGCATCTGCCGGGCTATCCTTCGCGGCTGTCGCCGGCCGGCGACGGCGGAGCGTGGCTGGCCTTGTTCGCGCCGCGCAACCGGCTGATCGAATTCGTGCTGCAGGAAACGCATTATCGCCAGGACATGATCGACCAGGTGCCGCCGGCCTACTGGATCGCGCCGGCGCTGGCCTCCAACCGCAGCTTCCTCGAGCCGCTGCAATGCGGCGGCATCCGCACCATGGGCATCCATAAGCCGTGGTCGCCCAGCCGCTCCTATGGGCTCGTCGTGAGGCTCGATCGGGCCCTGCAGCCGCAATTCAGCCTGCACAGCCGCGCCAACGGCACGCGCCACGGAATCTGCAGCGTGGCGGAACAGGACGGCCGCCTGTTCATCGCCTCGAAAGGCGGCGATTGCGTGCTGGCACTTGACCTTGCTTCGGGAGGTTTCTGATGGAACCGATCGTGCGCCTGGAAGACGTGACGAAAACCTATCGCGGCGTGCCGGCGGTGAAGAATGTCAGCTTCGACCTGAGGAAGGGCGAGATCCATGCGCTGCTCGGCGAGAACGGAGCCGGCAAGTCGACGCTGACCAAGATCATCGCCGGCGTCGTCGATGCCACTTCGGGCAAGATGTTCCACAAGGGCGTCGAGACGGCATATGCCTCGCCGCATGCAGCACTTGAAGCCGGCATCGCCATGGTGTTCCAGGAAACAAGTCTGGTGCCGTCGATGACGGTGGCGCAGAACCTTTATCTCGGCACGGAGAAATTCCTCAACCGGCTGCGCGGCACCTACATTTCAGCGCAGCAATTCCTGCAGTCGCTGAACTTTCCGGTCGATCCGAACGCGATGGTGGCGACGCTTGGCGCCGCCAAGCGGCAGATGGTCGAGATAGCGCGCGCCGTTCACCACAACGCCGAGATCATCATCTTCGACGAGCCCACCGCGACGCTGACGCCGGAGGAGAAGCGCCATTTCTTCGCGCTGATCCGGCGGCTGAAGGGGCACGGCGTGTCGATCGTCTTCATCAGCCATGCGTTGGAAGAGGCGCTGATGATCGCCGACCGCATCACCATCCTGCGCGACGGCGAACTGGTGATCACCGACGAGACATCGGCCTTCGACCGCGACAGGATCGTCGCCGCCATGGTCGGCCGCTCGCTGTCAGGGCAGATCTATCGCCAGCGCGACGAGACGAAATTGCGCAAGGCCGGCAAGAAAGTGCTCTCGGTGCAGGACATCTCGATGAGCAACATCGTGCGCAACAATTCCTTCTCGATCTTCGAAGGCCAGATCACCGGCGTGTTCGGCCTGATCGGGTCGGGCCGCACCGAAACTTTCAAGATCGTCTCAGGCATCTACAAGCGCGACTTCTTGCGCGGCGGCGCGATTGAATTGGACGACAAGCCGGTGCGTTATCTGGTGCCGAGCGAGGCGGTGGCCGACGGCATCGTCTATGTCACCGAGGACCGCAAGAGCGAGGGCATCTTCGAGACGATGGGCATCGCCGAGAACCTGTTCGGCGGACTGCTGGCCGCGGGCCGGGAAAAGGCCTGGGTGATCAACCAGCAGGAAATGCGGCAGCTTTCGGCCGAATGGACGAAGACGCTCAACATCAAGGCGATCAACGACAATGCGCGCGTGGTCGAGCTCTCCGGCGGCAACCAGCAGAAGGTGGTGATCGGCAAGGGGCTGGTGCAGCAGCCGCGCATCGTCATCTTCGACGAGCCGACGCGCGGCGTCGATGTCGGCGCTATCGCCGAAATCCACCAGATCATCAACCGGCTGGCCGACGAGGGCCTCGCCGTGGTCGTCATCTCGTCCTACCTGCCCGAGATCATGAACCTGTCGGATCGGATTCTGGTCTGCCGCCAGGGCCGCATCGTCGAGGAGTTCTCGCCGGCGGAGGCGACGGAGGAGAAGATCATGTACGCGGCCGTGCACTAGGGTGTTGGTTGGTGGGTACTTTGACAATTGGCCGAATCGTCCGTCCCTTCGTCGTCCACGGGCGGAGCAAGGAGCGAAGCGACGCGCGCAGACTCGAGGATCCATGCCGTGACTTTTGGGCGCCGCTACGGTCCGGAATTCTGCTCCGCTGCGCCCTTCGCGCGAGGTCACGGAATGGATTCTCGGGTCTGCGCGCGTCGCTTCGCTCCTTGCTCCGTCCATACATGACGATGTTGCTTCGGCCAACCTCTGCGGCAGTGTGTTGTTTCGAGCTAAAACTGAATCGGACAAACCGTTTAGCCGTCTATGCGAGACACTTGATTCAACGACCTAGTCCATCGATTCAACGAAGGGAAATGCCATGGCCACCACAAAACTGCTCAGCGATGCCGAGGTTGAAAAGATCCCGGCGGTGAAGGCCGTGTTCGACGATATCCGCGCGACGCGGAAATCCGACTTCGTCAACAATTTCTGGCGCGGGCTGGCCAATGATCCGGCGTCGCTGAAGCGGGTATGGGAGCAGCTCAAGGCGGTGATGGTTGCCGACAGCGCCATCGACCCGCTGACCAAGGAGATGATCTACATCGCCGTCTCCACCGCCAATGGCTGTTCCTACTGCATCCATTCGCATACGGCCGCCGCGCGGGCCAAAGGCATGACCGACGCACAGCATGGCGAGTTGGTGTCGATCATCGGCTTGGCGGGCCAGACCAATCACCTCGTCACCGCCATGCAGATCCCGCTCGATCCGCAATTCGAGGTGAAGTGAGTCGGGTGCGCGGCGCGGCGTTTTCCGTGTCGCCGCCAGCAAAAAAATATCGACCGGCGACGTTCATTTTCGCATTTCACAGGCTTGTGCCCGTGATCGAGAATTTTGCCCGGCGCTGTTAAGGAAGTGACATGTAACGGCACTAAGGAAGCCGCACGCGAAGTCGTTCGCCCGTGGTTTCCGGCGCGGCTCTCGCGGCGGAGCCGTCATGAAAATCGTCCAGATCACAGATACCCATTTCAGCCCAAGCAAGCCGCATTTCAACGGCAATTGGGAACCTTTGGCCGCCTGGATCGAGCAAAGCGGCGCCGATCTCGTCATCCACACCGGCGATCTGACCGTCGACGGCGCCGACAAGGATGACGACATCACCTTCTGCATGGGGCTGATGCGGGAGATATCGAAACCCATGCTGCTGGTGCCCGGCAACCACGATGTCGGTCACCTGCCGGGTTCGCTGCAGCCGGTCGATGCCGTGCGGCTGGAACGCTGGCGCCGCTTGGCCGGGCCTGACTACTGGTTCGAGGATGCGGGAAACTGGCGGCTGATCGGCCTCGACAGCCAGGTGATGGGCTTCAACGATGCGACGGAAGAAGCCCAGTTCGAATGGCTGCGGGAGACGCTGGAAAGCCGCGGCGGTCGTCGCGTCGCGATGTTTGCCCACAAGCCGCTCTTTGTCGACGATCCGGATGAAGGCGACACCGGCTATTGGAGCATCCGTCCGACGCAACGCCGGCGCCTCTATGATCTGATCGCCGCCCACGACGTGGCCCTGCATGCAAGCGGCCATCTGCATTGGGCGTGGAAGGGCAAATACGCCCATACCTCGCTGGTCTGGGGGCCGTCCGCCGCCTTCATCGTCGACACCATGGAACGCAAGATGCCGGGCGAGCAGCTGATCGGCGCCGTCGTGCACGAGTTGGATGACACGGTCGCCAGCGAGATCGTCGCGATTCCCGGCATGGCGACTCACGTTCTCGACGATGTGGTCGAGGAGGTCTATCCGCACGAGGCCCACAAGGTCCGCAGGAAGGCCGGGTGATGGGCGCGCTATCGCTTCGCGGCCTGAGCAAGGCCTTTGCCGGCAACGCCGTGCTGAAAGGCGTCAGCCTCGATGCCGAGCCCGGCGAGTTCATCGCCCTGTTGGGCCCTTCGGGCTGCGGCAAGAGCACGTTGCTGCGCATCCTTGCCGGGCTCGACCATGCCGATGCCGGCGAGATCCTGGTTGGCGGCAAGGATATGTCGAACGTCGCCGCGGCCGACCGTAACGTCGCCATGGTATTCCAGTCCTACGCGCTCTATCCGCATCTGACGGCCGGCCAGAACATCGCCGTTCCGCTAGCCATGAAGCGGCTGAGCCGCGCGCAGCGCCTGCCGCTGATCGGCTCCTTGCTGCCCGGCCAAAGGGAGACACGCGCCGGCATCGCGCGCGACGTGCGCGAGATGTCAGCTCTGCTCAAGATCGACCACCTGCTCGACCGCAAGCCTGGGCAGATGTCGGGTGGGCAAAGGCAGCGCGTGGCGCTGGCGCGCGCGATGGTGCGCCACCCCAGCATCTTCCTCATGGACGAGCCGCTTTCCAACCTGGACGCCAATCTGCGCGTCCATGCGCGCGGCGAGATCGTTGAGCTGCACCGGCGCGCGGGCGTGCCGACGCTCTATGTGACGCATGACCAGGCCGAGGCGCTATCCATGGCCGACCGTGTGGCCGTCATGATCGGCGGCCATCTGCTTCAGCTTGCCGCGCCCGAAACCATCTACAACGACCCCACCCATATCGAGGTCGCGCGGTTCGTCGGTCAGCCAAGGATCAACATCATCCCGGCGCAGGCTGAAAACGGGCGTGCTGGTTTCGAGGGCATCCGGCTTGCCTTGATGGAGAAAGTGGCGAGCGGCCCGGTCAGCCTCGGCATCCGGCCCGAATTCGTTAAACTGGCGCCTGATGGGCGCAGCGGCCTTGCCGGGCGTATCGAGCGGCTCGAATTCCTCGGGTCGGAAGTCATCGCCCATTGCCGGCTTCAAGCAAGCGGCGACGCCATCGTCGCCAAGCTCGCGCCGCATGAGGCTAGGGACCTGATCGCGGGAATGCCCGTGGGTATCCTTCTGCCATCCGAACAGGCGATGGTGTTTGGGCCGGAAGGACGGCGGCTGCGTACGGCCGCGGCGGCAGGAGCGCGGCAGGAGCCGGCCTATGTCTAGCGTCACGACGGCGGGCAGCATCTCGGCCGCCGCCCTCCATCGGCGCAGCGAGGACCGGACCGCCTGGCTGCTGGCGCTGCCGGCGATCGTGCTGTTGTTCCTGTTCGTGCTGTTGCCGGTGATTGCCGTCATCTTTCTCGGCTTCACCGATTTCGAGCTCGGCTATGGCAAATTCCGGATCGTCGGCTTCGAGAACTACGCGCATCTTTTCAGTGACCGCACCTTCCGCAAATCGCTGTGGAACACGACCCTCTACACGGCGATGGTCGCTCCGGTCTCGATTGCGCTGGGCTTGGGCGTCGCGCTTTTGATCGAGGGCGAATTGCGCGCGCGGGCCTTCTTCCGCACCGTCTACTTCCTGCCGGTGGCCTCGCTGATCGTCGCCATGGCAACCGTCTGGCAGTACATCTTCCACCCGACCATCGGGCCGCTCAACGCGCTGCTTTCGCTTGCCGGCATTCCCGGCCCGAACTGGCTCGGCGCCTCGAACACGGTCCTCTACAGCCTGTCGATCATCGGCGTGTGGCAGTCGGTCGGCTTCAACATGGTGCTGTTCCTGGCCGGCCTGACGGCAATTCCGCGCGAGCTCTATGCCGCGGCTGAAGTCGACGGCGCGAAATCGGCGCTCGACCGGTTCTTCCTCGTCACATGGCCGATGCTCGGACCGACGACGCTGTTCGTCGTCACGATCAGCATCACCAATGCGGTGAAGGTTTTCGAGACCGTGAAGATGCTGACGGACGGCGGCCCGAACAAGGCGTCGGAAGTGCTGCTCTTCACCATCTACCAGGAAGGCTTCGTCTATATGCGCGTCGGCTATGCGTCGGCGATGACGGTAGTCTTCCTGGCGATCCTCGTGGTGCTGATGTTCCTGCAGTACCGCGTCCTTGACCGGCGGGTGCACTACACATGACGGGTATCCCAGTCGGTCGCATCGTCCGCTTTGCGCTGCTTTCGCTCGGCGCACTGACGATTCTGGCGCCCTATATCTTCATGATCTCGACCGCCGGAAAGACGCAGAGCGACATCTTCACCGCGGCGCTTTCGCTCATTCCGCAGCATTTCTACTTCGCCGAGAATTTCGCCAAGGCGCTGGACAAGGTGCCGATGGCAACGCTGCTGTGGAACGGCGTCGTCGTGTGCGGGCTGATCTTCTTCTTCCAGGTCGCGGTGGCGATCCCCTGCGCCTACGCGATGGCCAAGCTGAAGTTCCGGGCGGCACGGATGATGATGGTGCTGGTCATGCTCGGCCTGCTGGTTCCCATCCATGCAACGGCGCTGCCGCTCTATGTCGCGTTCGACCGCGTGTCGCTGCTCAACAGCTACACCGCCCTGGTCGCGCCGTTCACGATCTCGGTGTTCGCGATCTTCATGTTCCTGCAGTTCTTCCGCGCCATGCCCGACGACCTCATCCATGCCGCCCGGCTCGACGGGATGTCGGAGCTCGGCATCGTCGCGCGCGTCATCGTTCCCAATGCCTGGCCGGCCGTCACCGCATTCGCGATCTTTTCCGTCGTCGCGCACTGGAACGATCTCTACTGGCCGCTGATCGTTATCAGCAAGCAGGCCTACGCCACGCCGCCGCTCGGCCTGATGTATTTCCGGGCCGCGGAGGCGGGCGACGACTACGGCGCGCTGATGGCTGCCACGCTGATCATCACCCTTCCTCTCGTCGCCGCCTTCCTGCTCGCGCAGAAGCGCTTCGTCGAAGGCATCACCATGACAGGTCTCAAAGGCTGAATTCGCCAACAACCAACTGGGCCAACAAGGAGCACGAGCAATGAAGCATATATTGAGGATTTTCGCCGCGGCGGCGGTCTCGCTGACCTTCGCACTACCGGCAAGTGCCGAAACGACTCTGACGGTCCACTATCCGATGCCCGGTTTCTTCAAGAACGTGATGGACACGATCTCGAAGAAGTTCATGGAAGAAAATCCCGATATCAAGATCCAGTTCGCCAGCCCGTCGGCAACCTATGAGGAAGGCATCCAGACCATCCTGCGCCAGACCGGCACCGACGAGATGCCCGACATCACCTTCATCGGCCTCAACCGCCTGCGCATGCTCAACGAGCGAGACGTCGCCATCGACCTCGGGCCGCTGGTCAAGAAGGACGGCAACATGGCCGAGCAGGGCT
The DNA here is from genome assembly GCF_020165615.1 of Mesorhizobium sp. BH1-1-5. Lineage (NCBI taxonomy): Bacteria > Pseudomonadati > Pseudomonadota > Alphaproteobacteria > Hyphomicrobiales > Phyllobacteriaceae > Mesorhizobium > Mesorhizobium sp. BH1-1-5. The sequence goes on along the minus strand of NZ_JAIUIM010000049.1, from coordinate 9,512 downwards.
TCTCCGACACGATCCTCAAGCTCGCGCAGGTGAACGGCAAGCAGATCGGCCTGGCCTTCGCCACCTCCAACCCGATCATGTATTACAACGCCGACCTGGTGAAGGCGGCCGGCGGCGATCCGGACAATCCGCCCAAGACCTGGGACGAAGTGATCGCGCTCGGCGGCAAGATCAAGGCGCTCGGCAACGGCGTCGACGGCATCGACTTCCGCTGGCAGGGCGACGACTGGATGTTCTCGGCGCTCTTGTTCGGCGCCGGCGGCAAGATGCTGAACGGCGACGAGAGCAAGGTCGCCTTCAACGGTCCGGAAGGCGAGAAGGCCGTCGAGCTCATCGAGCGGATGGTGAAGGAAGGCGGCATGCCGGTGTTCACCAAGCCGGCGGGCGAGCAGGCTTTCGCCGCCGGCAAGGTCGGCTTCGAATTCCAGACCACCGGCGCGCTGGTCAACACGATCAAGAATGTCGGCGACAAGTTCACGTTGCGCACGGCCAAGATCCCGCTGATCGATCCGGTCAACGGCCGTCTGCCGACCGGCGGCAATGCGGTCGTCATCCTGACCAAGGACGCCGCGAAGCAGGAAGCTGCCTGGAAGTTCGCCAAGTTCGCCGCCGGCCCGTATGGCGCATCGGTGGTGGTGCCTGGAACCGGCTATGTGCCGAACAACGAGCTGGCCGCGAAATCTTCCGACTATCTCGGCGATTTCTACAAGAAGAACCCGCTGTTCCAGGCTGGCCTCAGCCAGATGCCGCTGATGGTTCCGTGGTATGCTTTCCCCGGCACCAACGGAGTCAAGGTGACGCAGACCATCGTCGACAACCTGTCGCGCATCGTCGACCAGTCGGCGACGCCGAAGGAAGCACTCGCCGACGCCGCGAGCGACGTCGAAGGCATGCTGCCGACGCAGTAAAGGCTTGCTCCGGAAGTCGTCGCGCCTGCCCGGCGCGGCGGCTTTCCGAAGCACTTACACTGGCCGGTAAACCTTGTCGGCCGTGTTCCAGAAGATGTTTGCCTCTGCTTTGGCGCCGTGCCTGGCGACTGCGGCGCGGTGTGCCTTGATCAGCTCGGCATGGCTGGTCCAGAGCTTCTCGATCGGGAAGTTCGAGCCGAACATCAGCCGGTCGCTGCCGAGGATATCGACCGCGTTGTCGACGATGTAGGCGATGAGTTCGGGGTCGTTGCCGTGCACGAAAGTGCCGAGCCCCGAGAGCTTGGCGTAGAAATTGGGCGCTGCCGAAAGCGTGCGGAGCCCCGCCTTCCACGCTTCGGTGGTTTCCGGCTCCATGCCGGTCAGCATGCCGGCATGGGTGAGGATGAAATTCGTCTCAGGGTTTTCGCCGACCAGCGTCAGCCCGTCCTTCATCTGTGCCGGGAAGAGCTGCAGGTCGAAGGAGAGGCCGTAATCCTTCAGCCGGGCGACATTGGCGCGGACCTTGGGATCGATCACCTGGTCGGGCGATGTGGCGAAGCGGAAGGCGGGCGTCTCGTGCCAGTGGAGCTGCATGCGCACACCGCGCAGCAGCTTGTATTTCATCAGCCTGTCGATCTGCGGCCGGACGTCGTCGACGGTCATGTCGGCATAGCCGACAATGGCGTGCGGCCAGCCGGTTTCGTCGGCCGTTTTCTGCAGGAAGGCGACCTCTTTCTCGAAATCCTCCTTGGCCCAGTTGGTCTGGACATAGACGGCTTTCTCGACACCCGAGCCCTTCTGGTCCTCTAGGAACTCCGTGATCGGATAGTCGCGGCGGATCGGCTCGTAGGGGCCGAAGATGCGCGGCACCATCGGTCCGACCAGCCAGGGCTGGTCCTTCTGGCGCCAGATGTGGAAATGCGCGTCGATGGCCTTCTGCATCACGATACCCTTTTCCAGATGGTCTCGGCCGCCGGGGCGGGGCGGGCGAGCGAGAGGATGAAATCGGTCAGGCTTCCGACCGACGAGCCGTCGACCAGGTCGTCGAGCAGCGGCAGGACGGCGCGCAGCGCCGCCGTCGCCGGCTGGAAGCGCGGATCGCCGGCCAGCGGCGTCGCCAGCGACAGCCGGAAAGCGCGGGCGCTGAACCGCCGCATGGCGGTTTCCAGGTCGGAATGGTCGCCACGCTCCAGGCCATCGGACAGGATCACGACGCAGGCGCCGCGCGCGAAGGCGGAAAAGCGTGGCACCGACAGGAAGGCGAGCAGGGTCGGCCCCATCCGGGTGCCGCCGTCCCAATCGTCGACGAGCGCCGCGGCGCGGGCGAGCGCCTGCCCGCGGTCGCGGATGCGCAGCGCCGAGGTGACGCGGGTGAGGCGCGTGCTGAAGGTAAAGACTTCGGCGCTATCGGCACCTTGCACGGCCGCGTGCGCCAGCTTGAGGTAATCGGCGGTGTGCAGCTTCATCGAGCCGGAAACGTCGATCAGCAAGAGCAGCTTGCGCGGCACGGCCTGGCGGCGGCGCAGCAGCGGCGAGGGGATGTCGCCATCAGCGCTGACGATTTCGCTGAGCGAGCGGCGGAGATCGAGCGTGCCGCGCGAACGCGTGCGCGCAGTGCGGAAGGAACGGCGCGCGGGCAGGGCGGCAGAGAGTTTTCGGCGGAACTGGCCGAGGCCATCGGCGTCGCGCTGGAAATCGCGGCTGCTCAGTTGCTCGAGCGCCGAGGACAGCTCGCCGCCTTTCTCCTGGCGGATGGTCTGTTTTTCTTCCTCGCGCGTGCCGCGATCGTCCTTGACGCGGGTCTCGTCGTCCTCTTCGCCCTCGATCGCGGGCTTGGCGTCGCCGTGGAAATAGGCTCGGAAATGCGCCTCGAATTCGCCGCGGCGATCGGGTGGGGGCGCGAGCGTCGCGAGTGCGGCCTCGCGGATGTCGTTCATCGAGCGGGGGCCGAGCAAGGTTACGGCCTGCATGAAGCTGGTGATCTGTTCGGGGGCGATGGCGAAGGCGTGACGGCGAAGCAGGCGGGCGAAGCCGAGGAACGGCATGGTAGGACGAGGTAGACTTTCCGGACGCCTCATTCCTTCGCGCCCCCCTCTGTCCCGCCGGACATCTCCCCCTCTAGGGGGGAGATTGGCAGCTTGGGCGCCGCGCTTAGTCCTACGACGTCGAAAATTGGCGAAAGCCGGGGTGACGTCCGATCTTCCCCCTCGAGGGGGAGATGTCCGGCAGGACAGAGAGGGGCGCTGTCCCGCCAGCGCCGCGCATTAGCCCCGGAATATAGCGCTAGCTCGTTGCGATTGCTCGTCACCCCAACGCCTCCTCGACAATCCTCCCCAACTCCGGTGCGATCGCCGACTGATCCTCCTCGTCCTTGATCAGCACGCCGATGGCGCGGCGGAAGGCTTGCGGCCACGGGCTGCCGCCTTTTTCGAGAATGGTTGCGGCGTTGGCCCATTCGACCGCTTCGGCGATACCCGGCGGTTTGGCCAGAGACCGCGCGCGGATCTCCTGCACGGCATTCGCCACCGCGCGCGCCGTCGCTTCGGCGACGTGGCCCGCGCGCATCATGATGATCTCGGCCTCGCGTTGGGCGTCGGGGTAGCCGATCCAGTGGTAGACGCAGCGCCGGCGCAGCGCCTCGGCCAACTCGCGGGTGCGGTTCGAGGTCAGGATGACGATCGGCTGCTTTGCCGCGCGGATCGTGCCGCGTTCGGGGATGCTGATCTGGAAATCGGAGAGGAATTCCAGCAGCAGCGCTTCGAATTCATGGTCGGAGCGGTCGATCTCGTCGACTAGCAGCACGCGTTGCTCAGGCGCCCGCAGAACCTGCAGCAGCGGCCGGGCGATGAGAAAACGGTCGTCATAGATGTCGATCTCGTGCTCGCCGGCATGACGGATGGCGAGCAATTGGCGCTGGTAGTTCCACTCGTAAAGCGCGTGCCCGGCATCGATGCCTTCATAGCATTGCAGGCGCACCAGCTCGCGGCCGAGCAGTTCGGCGACTGCCTTCGCGGCCTCGGTCTTGCCGACGCCCGGCGCGCCTTCGAGCAGCAGCGGCTTGCCCAGGCGGATCGCGAGGAAGATCGCGGTGGCCAGGCTGTCGTCGGCCAGATAGCGCGAAGCGGCAAGGCGCTCGGCTATCGCTTCCGGCGAAGCCGCGACTTCAACGGCGTCGGCGCTGGTCATCTTGCCCTCAGCCCGCCGCCTGCGCCTTCAGCGCGCGCAGGATGCGCTCGGGCGTGATCGGCAGCGTGTCGATGCGCACGCCGACCGCGTCGAACACGGCATTGGCGACGGCCGGAATCTGCGGGTTGGCGCACATCTCGCCCGGTCCCTTGGCGCCGAACGGACCGTCGGCGGACGGGCGCTCCAGCACGATGATTTCGGTCTCGGCGAGGTCGCCTGGGCCCGGCATCAGATACTGGTTGAAGTCGGTGCCGCCATGGTCGCGGTTCGGATAATAGGGCTCGGTCGTCTCGTAGAGCGCGTGGCTGATGCCCATCCAGGAGCCGCCGACCAGTTGCTGCTCGACCATCTTCGGGTTGAGCGCGCGGCCGATCTCGAAGACGTTCTTGACGGTGAGCACCGTCACCTCGCCGGTCTCGTCGTCGACTTCGACCTCGGCCACCGTGCAGGCATGGGCGTAGCAGGTGGAGGGCTTCATCGCGCCGGTCTCCTTCTCCGGGTAGGACCGCGGGATCAGGAACATGCCGCGGCCCGAAATCGAGCGGCCGCGCTTGAAATGCGCCGACAGCGCGACATCGAAGATCGAGATCGATTTCTGCGGCGCGCCCTTCACCTGGATGTTGCCCTGGCCGTCGGTCTCGAGGTCGGAGGCGTTGACCTCCAATTCCTCGGCGGCCACTTCCAGCATCACCTGGCGGGCTTCCTTGGCCGCCTGGATGACGGCATTGCCGGCGCGGTGCGTGCCGCGCGAGGCGAAGGTGCCCATGCAGTGCGGACCGGTATCGGTGTCGGCCGTGTCGATGATGACGCGGTCGGTCGGCACGCCGATGGTCTCGGCGCAGATCTGCGCCATGATCTGCTTCATGCCCTGGCCGAGATCGACGCTGGAGAGCGTCACCATGAAATTGCCGGTCGGCGTCGAATGGACCAGCGCCTGGGTCGGGTCGCCGCCGAGGTTCATGCCGGTCGGATAGTTGATCGCGGCGACGCCGCGTCCACGCCGGATCGCCATCTCAGGCTCCCTTCCTGTAGGAGGACATTGCCATGTATTTTTCCGCCACCGGCCAGTTGGCGGCGCGCGAGGCCTCCTGCATGCACTCGATCAGCGCGGCACCCTCGGTCGGCTGGCGATGCGCCTTCATGTCGCCGTCGCGATAGGCGTTGATGAAGCGGAACTCGAGCGGGTCCATGCCGACCACCCGCGCCAGCTTGTCCATCTGCACCTCCAGCGCGAAGTCGCCGATGGTGACGCCGAAGCCGCGCATGGCCGACGAAGGGGTGCGGTTGGTGTAGACGCAATAGGTGTCGATCCAGACATTCGGGATCGTGTAGGGCCCGGGATAATGCGCGGCGCCTTTCTGCGCGCCATAGGGCGAGTGGCGGGAATAGGCGCCGGCATCGGTGTAGCCGGTCACCTTGCGGGCGACGATACGGCCGTCCTTCATGACGCCGTCCTTGATCACGACCTTCTCGGCCGCGCGCGGCGAGGAGATCTGCATCTCCTCCTCGCGGCTGTAGATAAAACAGACCGGGCGTCCGGTTAGCTTGGCGCCGAGGATGGCGATCGGCTCGACGATGACGTCGACCTTGCCGCCGAAGCCGCCGCCGACCGTACCGCCGACGAAATGCAGCTTCGAGCCTGGCATCTGCAGGATGATCGATGTGTTGTCGAGGGTGAAGAACATCGCCTGCGTATTGGTGTAGCAGGTGAAGCGGTCATTGCCCTCGGGCGCCACCACGCAGCCGGTGGTCTCGGTCGGCGCATGCTCGATCGGCGAGGACTGATAGGACTGTTCGAGGATGTGGTCGGCCCCGGCAAAGCCTGCCTCGACATCGCCGAAGCGCACCTTGCGGCACTCGCCGCTGTCATAGAGGTAGTAGTTCTGGCCGTGATATTCGTTGACCAAAGGCGCGCCGGGCTTCAGCGCTTCCTCCATGTCGAAGACGGCTGGCAGCACCTCGTAGTCGACCTTGACCTTGGCGGCCGCCTCCTGCGCCGCGCGCTCGCTCTCGGCCAGCACCGCGACCACGGCCTCGCCTTTCCAGCGCACCTTGCCGTCGGCAAGCACGGTTTCGTCCTCCGGCCCGACCTGGATCAGGATCAGGATGGTGTAGACGTTGTGCGGCACGTCCTTGGCGGTCAGCACCTTCACGACGCCCGGATGCTTTTCCGCCTCGGACGTGTCGATCGAGCGGATGCGGGCATGATGGTGCGGGCTGCGCACCATCTTCAGATGCAGCATGCCGGGGAAGTTGCGGTCGGCGAAATAGGCGGTCTTGCCGGTGACATGTCCAGGCGAGTCAAGCCGCGGGCGGGCCTGGCCGATCTCGTGCAGGCCGTCCTTGCGGACATCGGCGAAATAGTCCTTGCGCAGTTCCATGGCTCGTTCCCTCAGGCGGCGTTCTGCGAATTGGCACGCGCCGCAAGCAGCACCGCCTGGATGATCGGCTCGTAGCCGGTGCAGCGGCAGATGTTGCCGGACAGCGCTTCGACGACATCCTCGCGGCTCGGGTTCGGCGTGCGGTCGAGCAGCACTTTTGCCGCCATGATCATGCCCGGCGTGCAGAAGCCGCATTGCGTGGCGAAGGCATCGAGGAAGGCGCGCTGCAGCGGGTGCAGCACGCCGCCTTCGGCAAGGCCGGCGGTCGTCTTGATGTCGGCGCCGCCGCAGGTTTCGGCCAGCGTCAGGCAGGAAAGCCTCAGTTCGCCATCGATGATGACCGAGCAAGCGCCGCAGGTGCCTTGGTGGCAGCCGCCTTTCGGCGAGGTGTCGCCGATCTTGTCGCGCAGCGCGGCGAGCAGCGTCGTGCCACTTTCGACGAACTCGGCTTTCTCCGAGCCGTTGAGCGTGAATTGAACCGGGACCTTCGCCATTCTTCCTCCCTTGCGCGCCTGCCGGATCTGCCGGACAGACGCGCGTCCCCGATGGATTTCAGTTCAGCAGCAACCGCCCGAGATGGACCGGCAGGACCTCGGCGCGATACCAGGCGCTGGCGACCGGGTCGGTGATCGGTGCTATGCCTTCGCCCGCGGCGGCTAGCGCCGGCGCGATTTCCTGCTGCGTGAGCTTGCAGCCAAGCAGCGCCTTCTCCGCTGCCTTGGCGCGTATCGGCCGATCGGCCATGCAGCCCAATGCAATCCGCGCCGAGGTCACCGTGCCGTCCGGCGCGAGTTCCAGAAGCGCGGCGATGCTCAGCACCGACACCCCCTTCGGCTTGACGCGCGACACTTTCAGGAAACGGAAGCTCTCAGCCCTCGGCAATGAAAAGCCGACGGCGGTGACGATGACGCGGCTGGTGTCGCGGCCGGCCAGGAAAGTCTCGATCGGCATTTCGCCGCCTTCGGTGACGACCGTTGCGTCCAACGCCAGCAGCGCCACCGCGAAATCGCCATAGGGGGCCGGCGCGAACAGATTGCCGCCGACGGTCGCCATGTTGCGGATCGCCGGCCCGCCGACAGCGCGCGCGGCCGGTGCAAGCGCGGCAAGCTCGGAGTGGCGGGCAACCGCAGCCATGGTGACGGAAGCGCCGAGCCGGACCTTGCCGCCGGAAACCGCGATCTGCGAAAGGCCGGGATCGTCGACGCGGACAAGGCTGGAGACGGCAACGTCGCCTTCATTGGCCGCGCGAACGACAAGCGTACCGCCGCCAAGATAGCGGGTGCCCGACACCTGCAGCGCGGCGTTGGCGTCTTTCATGCTCGAAAAAGTCCGCAGCGCAAGCGACATGGCGGGCTCCCGTCAGCTCTGGCCGGCGAAATGGGTCTTCAGGGCGTTGAAGCCGCCCTGGAAGACATTGGCGCCCATGCCCTCGGCCAGCTTGTCGGCCTCCTCCGGTGCCGCGTCGAAGCTTGCCGTCCATTCGGCATAGGTGCGGTTGCCGTCGGTGACGCGCCGCAATTGCAGTGTCGCCTTGTGGTTGGTGAGCGGCTGCGGTGTCTCGAGGATCGAATAGCTGACCAGGAAGTTCTCGTCGGAGAAGTCCAGCAGCTTCTCGCGCAGCCTTGCGCCGCTGACCAGTTTGAAGTTGCGCACGCAGCCGATCGTGGTGGCGGCCTTGCCGTCCTCGATCTCGCTCTCCACCATGCGCGGATGCCAGCCCGGCAGGCCGTTGAAGTCGCGGATGCGCGCCCAGACCTGCTCGACCGGCGCGTCGATGACGCTGGAAATGGTGACTTTCGCCATAGACTGGTTCCCTTGCAAAGATCGGGAGCAGGCTAGGGCGGGCGATGGGCCGGCGCTTATCAATGCGTCTTGAGCGCGTATCAACCAGTCGGAAAAACGCGCCTTAGGCTGTCGCCCGAGCGGCTTCCCTATAGAGCGTCGGCGGCACGCCGACATGGTCGCGGAAGAAGCGCGAGAAATTGCCCTGGGTGGTGAAGCCGAGATTGCAGGCGACCGAGATCAACGGCTCCTGCGACCACTGCAACTGGCGCACGGCTTCCTCCATGCGCAGCGTGTTCCAGTAGACGTTCGGCGTCAGGTTGGTCTGTTCCTTGAACAGCGCGAAGAAATGCGGACGGGACAAGCCGACCGAGCGGGCGACGTCGTCGAAGGAGATGCGCTCGCAGACATTGGCCTTCATCAACTGGATCGCCTTGCGGACGCGGAAATCGAGCATCGTGTTGATGCGCGCGCGCGCGGCCTGCGGCGACGAGGCATCGGCCGCGTCGAGCACTGAGTCGATGAAACGCTCGATCTCGTAATTGGCGACGTCGTCGATGCTCTCATTGTCGGCCAGGTGATCGAGCAGGTTCGCCGCCGCCTGGTGCAGCCAGGGCTCCAGTGTGATCGCGGCTTGCGTGAACAGCGGCGCCGAGGAGGGGAGGTCGCGGCGCTGGCGCGCCCAGTCGGGATCGATGTAGAAGGCGAGGAACAGGCCGGGCCTGCCGTCGCGGGAAAGGGCGTGGCTGTGCGGCTGGAACGAGTTGATGCCGGCCGCGGTGCCCGGTCCGAGCCGCACCGTCTCGCGGCCAATGGTCATTTCGCCTGCCGTGCCTTCCAGCCAGATGATGAGATGCGCCTCGCCATGGGCATGGGTGACGAAGTCGTTGGCGACATTCAGCACGGAAACATGTCCGAACCGGCCCCAATAGAGCCTGATCGCGTCCGTCATGGGTATCGTTCCTCCCGCAGGCGACTGGCCTCCCTTCGCCTGCCGGGGGATAGTGCTGCCGGGGTGCGGCCGCGTCAAGGCAGACGGGGGCGGCGGACTTTGCGTTCAAACCGCCTGGATGGATTTTCAGACTGAGCGATAGGGGCGGCATTCCCTTCTTCCCCTGTGGAAGAAGGCGACGGATGAGGGGTGTTCCAGCGGAGTGAGACGCTGGCTTTCCCTGGAGCACCCCTTGTATCTGCACGGAGGAGACTTTGTGCGAGAAGAGCGACTGAGCCTCGAACCGGATGGCCATCCGATTCG
>NZ_JAIUIM010000048.1:0-32398 GCF_020165615.1 Mesorhizobium sp. BH1-1-5 | reverse complement strand
CCCCCCCCCCACGGAGAGGGGAGCGCCCTACGAAGCCCCTCTCCGTCCGCTTCGCGGCCACCTCTCCCCGCCTTTGGCGGGGCGAGGAACCCAAGCACTGTTAAGTCGGCGGCACAGCGCCCCCTCTGTCCTGCCGGACATCTCCGCCCGAAGGGGGAGATTAGCTATCACTCCAACCCGGCGAAGCTCTCTTCCTCAGCCATCTCGACCCCACCCAACCGGAACGGCGCGAACGAGGCCCGATGCAATCTCGCCACCGGCCCATGCGCCTCGATGGCGGTCCGGTGCCGGACCGTCGCATAGCCCATATGCACTTCGAAACCGTAGTGCTCGTGATGTCCGCCGCAGCCGCACATCATGCGGTCGCGCATCACCTTGGCGATGATCGAGGCGGCGGCGATCGACTGCGAACGCTGGTCGCCCTTGATCAGCGCCCGGCCTTCGCAAGCGAGGCCAGGCGGAACGTCGCGGCCGTCGGCCAGGGCGAGCTTCGGCCGCAAGGATAGGCCGGCGGCGGCGCGGCGCATCGCTTCCAGGCTGGCTTTCAGGATGTTGCTGTTGTCGATGCCTTCGGCGCTGATCGAGGCCATCGAGACGCTGAGCGCCGAGCCGAGAATCTTGAGGAACAGCGCCTCGCGCTGCAAGTGAGTGAGGCGTTTGGAATCGTCGAGACCTTCGGGAATGTTGGCGGGGTTGAGCACCACCGCTGCGGCCACAACCGGCCCGGCGAGCGGACCGCGGCCCGCTTCATCCATGCCGGCGACTGGCCACAGCCCGTCGGCCATCGCCTTCGTCTCGATCGAGAAGTCGGGCTTCTCGACCATTTCAAAGAGAAGCGGAGAATCGGAACGCGCGCGAGCCATGGTGCGGCGAGGTTCGCATTGGCTCCGATTCTCCGCAAGTCCTTCCGGGTCGGATGGGGCGTCGGACCGGGAAGGCACCGTCTCGCGGCTGGGGGACAGCGGCCGGACGGGATCCTTCAAAAGGACTGCAGTTCCAGACGGAAAATCGCTTTGCCTGGAATTGCTTGACGCCGGCTCGTCATGGCCGGCGCAGGTGTCAAAGCAGCATCAGCTGCTCGCCGGCGCCAGAGCCTGCGACGAATTGGTCGGTGCGAAGCTGCCGCCGCTCGACATTGAGGCCTAGCCGCTTGGCGGCGATCTCGAAGCGGCGGCCGATCTGCCAGGCATAGGGACCGGCGCCCTTCATGCGCTTGCCCCATTCGGAATCGTAATCCTTGCCGTCGCGCATCGAACGGATCAGCGACATCACATGCCGGTAGCGGTCCGGATAGTGGCGCAGCAGCCAGTCCTTGAAGATCGGCGCCACTTCGAGCGGCAGGCGCAGGATAACGTAGCCGGCTTCCCGGGCTCCCGCGGCTCTGGCCGAATCGAGGATGCGCTCCATCTCCGGATCGTTGAGGCCGGGGATGATCGGCGCGACCATCACAGAGGCCGGGATGCCGGCATCCGACAACTGCCTGATCGCTTCCAGCCGTTTCGTCGGCGTCGACGCGCGGGGTTCCATCGTTCTCGCCAGCATGCGGTCCATCGTCGTCACCGACAGCGCCACCTTGGCAAGACCGCGTTCGGCCATGCGCGACAGGATGTCGATGTCACGCGTCACCAGCGCCGACTTGGTGACGATGCCGACCGGATGGCCGCGCGCCTCCAGCACTTCCAGGATCTCGCGCATGATCCGGTATTGCTTCTCGATCGGCTGGTAGGGATCGGTGTTGGTGCCGATGGCGATGGTGCGCGGCTGGTAGCCGGGCTTCGACAATTCCCGGTCCAGCATGCGCGCCGCATCCGGCTTGGCGAACAGCTTCGATTCGAAATCGAGCCCCGGCGACAAGCCCATGAAGGAATGCGTCGGCCGGGCGAAGCAGTAGACGCAGCCATGCTCGCAGCCGCGATAGGGATTGATCGAACGGTCGAAGGAAATGTCCGGCGACTCGTTGCGGGTGATGATCGTGCGCGGCTTCTCGACCTGCACTTCCGTCTTGAACGGCGGCAGTTCTTCCAGCGAGTTCCAGCCGTCGTCGAAGACATGACGGCTGACCGGCTCGAACCGGCCGGACGGGTTGATGCCGGCCGAGCGGCCGCGATTGCGGTCGGGCCGCACGCGCATGCCGCTCTGTTCTATCATCGCGTTCGCCATTTCGGCTCTGCCTGCTCCGAAAGCGGCAATGTCGGCGCGCACGATCTGTTCCATTTTCGCCCTCTCCCATGGACTGTCGGCAGGCTGTCGAATCGCTCTGTTCATGAAACTATTCCTATTTTGCCGATGAGAACAAAGCAAGAACTTTTTCGGTTGAAAGCGTAACTGGCGCAAGCCGCGGCTTTCCGCTATTCGGCTAAGGATGCTCAGCGTTCTCCTCGAGACCTTGAACGACGAAGAGGGGCTTGCCCGTACGCTCGCCTCGCTCGTCGGCGGCGCGGTCGAAGGCGTGGTGCGCGACGTGATCGTCTGCGATCAAGGCTCGACCGACCAGACGCATCGCGTGGCCGAGCATGCCGGCTGCCACTATGTGACCGGCGGCATCGGCGCCGGCATCGGCCAGGCCAAGGGCGATTGGCTGCTGCTTTTGGAACCCGGCGCCCGGCTCTCCGAAGGCTGGATCGACGAGGTCGTCGCCCACACGGCAAGGCAGAGCATGTCGGCGCGCTTTTCACGCGCCCGCGCCAATCGTGCGCCGTTCCTGGCCAGGGTATTCTCGAGCAACCGTGCGCTGGCCGAGGGGCTCGTCATCAGCAAACGGCAGGCGTCGGCTCTGGCAAAGAGCGCGCGCAGCGCCGAAGCCCTGGCGCGCGGCCTGGCGACCAGAAAGCTGAACGCCGAGATCTGGGTCGCTCCGCCGAAGTGATGCCAGCTGTCCCTTCTCCCACAAGGGGAGAAGGAAGAAAGCGCGGTCCCTGCTCGTTAAATCCCTCGAATTTCGACAGGCATCCAGGCGCTGCGGCGCCTGGCGAGGCGTTGCTCGCGCGTCTCGGTGTCGAACCGGACAGCGACAGGCTCGCGCGAGAACCGCTCGCGCTCGTCGAGCGCGTTGACGATGACGACCGCCGTGGCGTCGTCGTCCTCACCGGCGATTGCCGCGACATAGACGCCGCATTCGCGGCAGACGAGATAGTCGGCCGTGCGCAGGCCGAAGCGGTAAACCTGCAGGCGATCCCTGTCCGCGACCGAGATAACCAGCCTGCCGTTCGGGTCGGCGGCGGCGCGCGAACCGTGCCGGGTGCAGAACGAGCATTGGCAGGCGCGGATTTCCAGCGCGGCCGGATCGAGCGCGGTGGAGAAGCTCAGGCGGATGTTGCCGCAGTGGCAGCCGCCGCTGTGAACGGTCATGGCACGGGTCGCTTGTTCGCTTTGCACAAGGTACTTTGCAAGCACCGGCTTCGGAATGACGTCGCGAAGGCGGCAGTGCCGTTCCGCCTGCGAACCGGATACCGATCGGGGTGTTTTGCCTTTAGTTATGCACCAAGCTTGCCGCCACGCCGAAGATGCTCGTCCAGCCGAGGCATGATCTCGACGAAGTTGCAGGGCATGTGCCGGTAGTCGAGCTGCGCCTTGATGATGCCGTCCCAGGCGTCCTTGCAGGCGCCGGGCGAGCCCGGCAGCACGAAGACGAAGGTGGCGTTGACGACGCCGCCGGTCGCCCGGCTCTGGATCGTCGAGGTGCCGATCTTGTCATAGGAGATGCGGTGGAAGACTTCCGAAAAGCCGTCCATGCGCTTTTCGAAGATCGGCTCCAGCGCCTCCGGGGTCACGTCGCGGCCGGTGAAGCCGGTGCCGCCCGTGGTGATGACGACGTCGATGTTTTCGTCCTTCGACCAGCCGAGAACCTTGTCGCGGATCTTGTCGCGGTCGTCGGTCACGATATCGCGCGCGGCAAGGGTATGGCCGGCTTCCGCGATGCGGTCGGCCAGCGTCTGGCCGGATTTGTCGTCGGCGAGGCTGCGCGTGTCGGACACGGTCAGCACCGCGATGCGCACCGGGATGAAAGGCCGGCTTTCGTCAGGCTTCGCCATCGCTCGCCTCCATGCTGCGCGTCGCGGCGACGAACCAGTCGGGGTGTCGCGCACGGATCTCGATCGCCGCGCGCTTGGCGACATTGCCGGTCTCGAACAGCCCAAAGCATGTGGCGCCGGAGCCCGACATGCGTGTGAACGCGGCGTCGGCCTTTTTCAGTGCCTTCAGCGCTTCGCCGATCGCCGGCTGGATCGAACGCGCGGCAGGTTCGAGATCGTTGCGGGTGGTCTCCAGCCAGTTGCGGATGGCGTGGAAGTCGAGGCGCTTCGGCAGTGGCGGCAGCGCCTCGTTGTCGCGACGGGAGAGCGCCTTGAACACCTCCGGCGTCGAGACCGCGACGCCCGGATTGACCAGAACGAGGCCCAGCGCCGGAAATGCGGAGAGCGGCGACACCTCATCGCCGATACCGCGCGCGACCAGAGGCTTGCCCTTGAGGCACATCGGCAGATCGGCGCCGAGCGAGAGCCCGATCCGGGCCAGCGAATTGTCGTCGATTTCGAGCTTCCAGAGCCGCGCCAGGCCGTTGAGCGCGGCCGCCGCATCGCTGGAGCCGCCGCCAACGCCCGAGGCGATCGGCAGGTTCTTCTCCAGCTTGATGGCGACCGGCGGCGCATGCGGCGCACCGGCTTCCTGGCGCAAGGCATCGCGCGCCCTCACCACCAGATTATCGCCGTCGAGCGGCAGGCCGGCGGCATAGCGGCCGGAGACCGAGAATTCGTCGTGCTCCGCCGGCTCGATTTCGAGCCGGTCGCCGAAGCGGGTGAAGACCGCAAGGCTGTCGATGAGGTGATAACTGTCGGCGCGCTGTCCGGTGACATGCAGCGCCAGGTTGATCTTGGCAGGCGCAAGCCACGTCCGGACCTCTGTGCCGGGCTCAAGAATGTCGGCTGCTGGCGAGATGGGATCAGTCCTTGGCGAGACGGTATTCGCCGGTCTTGGGATCCTTGACCAGCGTGCCCATCGTGCCGTTCGCCGCCTGTTTCTCGGTCCGCCGGATCTTGGCCGTGACGCGTTCGGCCTCGCGCACGAAAGCGCGGTAACCAAAGTAAGCGGCGGCGCCGACAACGGCGAAGAAAATGATCTGCGGCATCTCAAAACTCCTCCCGCGTTTCGCGCGGCAAGGCCGGCCGAATGGGTCGGTCAAGTCACCATGCTAGCCGCATTCATGGCTTTTTCAAAGCCCGAAGCGTGCCCACAGCGCGCGCTCTTCCGCCGCATCGATGACGCCGCCGACGGCGGCCGCGGCAATATCGGGCACTGATGCGCGCGAGCCGAACAGGCCGAAACGGCCAAACAGACCGCGCGGCGCGGTGATCAGCTTGAGCTGCGTCTTGTCGCCGAAGCGGGTCTTGAGCACGCCGCGCATATCGCCCAGCGCATCGACAAGGCCGAGCTCCAGCCCTCGCTTGGCGGTCCAGAACAGGCCGGTGAACAGATCCGGATCGTCCTTGAGCTTGCTGCCGCGCCGCTCCTTGACGAGGTCGATGAAGGTCTCGTGCACTTCGAGCTGCAGCGCCTTCAACCTCTCGACGTCTTCCTTCTTTTCCGGCTTGAACGGGTCGAGCACGGCCTTGTTCTGCCCGGCGGTGTGGACGCGCCGCTCGACGCCGATCTTCTTCATCAGTTCGGGGAAGCCGAACGAGGCGGAGACCACGCCGATCGAGCCGACGATCGAGGACGGATCGGCGAAGATCTCGTCGCCGGCGACCGCGATCATGTAGCCGCCGGAAGCCGCGACGTCCTCGACGAAGACCAGCACCTTCTTGTTCTTTTCCAACGCCAGGTCGCGGATGCGCTTGAAGATCAGCCGCGACTGCACCGGCGAGCCGCCCGGCGAATTGATCGAGATGGCGACCGCCGGCGCGTCGAAGCCGAACGCCTTTTCGATGAGGCCGGCCGTCGAGGCGAGCGACAGGCTCGGCCGAAACTGGCCGCCGCCGGCCATGATGGCGCCTTGCAGCCGCACGACCGGAATGGTCACGACTGTCGAGCGCCAGGATTTCGGCAGCAGGCGATTGAAGAGGCGTTTCACGAACGGGTGTCTCCGGACAAAATGCGAAGGAGCAAGATGAGATCAGGCAGGTTGGTCATGTCTCTCAGGCGTCATTCGCTTTGGCATGTAGGAATTCGCTGGCCAACGGCAATGCCGCATCGCCAGTCCCGGATCAATCGCCGAATAGCGACGCCAGGCCGTTATTGATCATTTCCGTCCGCTCCGCCGGCTCGTTGCCGGACGGCCCGTGCAAGGTGAGCGGCGGGCGGATCGACAATTTTCCGCGCGCCCCGAGCGTGGCCCTGACGACAATGCGGATCGCCGCCGCGTCCGGCCGCGGATGCACGCACAGCATCTCGGCATCGCCGAAGCGCCCCTCGATCGCGTCGAGGATGGCGACCAGTTGCTCGGGCCGGGCGATGACGGCCAGGCCGCCGCGTGGCCTCGCGACGGCGGCCGCGCTCCTGATCCAGCGCTCGAACAACCCCTCTTCGGCGACATGCGCTTGCCTGCGCAGCGCGTCCGGCGTCGAGCGGTCCTCGGCGGCGTTGAAAGGTGGGTTCATTATGACGAAATCGAAGGAATTGTCGGCAAGCCCGGCTTCGGCGCGCGCCCGGCCGGTCAGCGTGACGTCGGCCGTCAGCACCGAGGCGCGGTCGCCGAGATGCGCATTGCCCGGATGCGAAAGCGTGGCGGCAGCGAACCCGGCCATTTCGGCCGAGCGCTCGACGAGCACGGCCCGCGCCGCAGGGCAACGCGACAGCACGGCAAGGGCTGCCGCGCCGGCGCCGGCGCCGAAATCGGCGAGCCGGCCGGAAAAGCCGGCCGGCACGGCGGCCGCCAGCATCATGGCGTCCATGCCGGCGCGATGACCGCCCCGGCTCGGCTGCACCAGCCAGAAGCGGCCGCGATGGAAGGCATCGACCGTGTGCGCCGGCGTATCTGGGGCGATCGTCGCTGCCATTATTTCTGGCGGATTTCGTTTTCGATGCCGGCATCCTTGAGGATGCGGCGCGCCACGTCGGCCTTGTCGGCGTCGACCATGACGCGCTTCTGCAAAAGGCCGATCGACCCTTCGAGCACGCTCATATTCTGGTCGGCGACGAAACAGGCGATGCCGGCGTCGCGCATCAGCGATTCGACAAAGGAGATGACGACGGCGTCATTGGTGCGGACAAGCTCGATCATGGAACGAAAATCGCAGGTTGCGGCGTTCCTGTAAACGTGCGGGTAGACACACCGTCGGCAGAGCCGCGCCAATTCGCCTCTTGCCGTGCCAGGTTGTGCCGCCCTAGAGTCGGCGGGGGATTAAGGGTGCCGTCGTGCGCGTTAACTCGTGCGCGTTAGATAGACGGGAGTTGTCGTGGTGGGTGTCGTTCTCAACATCGAAGGCAAGCGGGAACCCGCTTCCATCAAGGATCTGATCGATCTGACGGCCGCCGACATGGGGCGGGTCAACGAACTGATCCTGTCCAAGGCCGGCTCCGACGTCGAGATGATCCCGGAGATCGCCAACCACCTGATCTCCTCCGGCGGCAAGCGCCTGCGGCCCATGCTGACGCTCGCCGCGGCCCAGATGTTCGGCTATGCCGGCGAAGGCCATGTCAAGCTCGCCACCGCGGTCGAGTTCATGCACACGGCGACGCTTCTGCATGACGATGTCGTCGACGAGAGCGCGCTGCGCCGCGGCAAGAAGACGGCGCGCATGATCTGGGGCAACCAGGCGAGCGTGCTGGTCGGCGATTTCCTGCTCGGCCAGGCTTTCCGCATGATGGTCGAGGTCGGTTCGCTCGAAGCCCTCGACATCCTGTCGGCCGCTGCCTCCATCATCGCCGAGGGCGAGGTGATGCAGCTTGCCGCGGCCAAAAACCTCGAAACCACGGAGGACGAGCATTTCGCCGTCATCAAGGCCAAGACCGCGGCGCTGTTTTCGGCCGCCGCCGAAGTCGGGCCGGTGATTGCCCAGGCCTCGCGCACCGATCGCGCGGCGCTGCGCTCCTACGGCATGAATCTCGGCCTTGCCTTCCAGCTCATCGACGACGCGCTGGATTATGGTGGCTCGAGCAAGGATCTCGGCAAGAATGTCGGCGACGATTTCCGCGAGGGCAAGGTGACGCTGCCGGTGATCCTCGCCTATCGGCGCGGCACCAAGGCCGAGCGCACCTTCTGGAAGCGCGCCATCGAGGACAATGTCGCCGACGATGCCGGGCTCGAAAAGGCGATCGGCCTGATGGCCCGCCACGGCGCCATTGCCGACACGATCGGCCGCGCGCGCCATTTCGGCGAGATCGCCCGCGATGCGCTGGCGCCGCTGGAGGCGACGCCGCAGAAGTCGGCTTTGATCGACGTCATCGATTTCTGCATCAGCCGGGTGAACTGATCTTTCGGCTTCTTGCGTGCCTGGCGTCCGCCGGGCAGGGCGCGCCTGTGAATCCTGCTTTGTCCGTCTCGACAAAGGGCGGCTCGGCAAATTATCTATAAAATATGGCCAGCACAGAAGACACGATCGCCGTCCGCATCAGCAAGGAACTGGCGGACCGCATCATTTCGGGCGCCATCGAGCCCGGCTCGCGGCTGCGCCAGGACCATGTCGCCGAGGAATTCAACACCAGCCATGTCCCGGTGCGCGAGGCCTTCCGCCGCCTCGAGGCTCAAGGGTTGGCGATCAGCGAGCCTAGGCGCGGCGTGCGCGTCGCCTCCTTCGATCTCGGCGAGGTCAGGGAAGTGGCCGAGATGCGCGCCGCGCTCGAAGTGCTGGCGCTGCGCCATGCCGCGCCGCATCTGACGGCGTCGATCCTCGACCTTGCCGAGGAGGCGACCAAGGCCGGCGACAAGTCCCGCGACGTGCGCTCCTGGGAAGAGGCCAATCGCACCTTCCACCGGCTGATCCTGGCGCCCTGCAACATGCCGCGCCTGCTCTCCACCATCGACGATTTGCATGCGGCGAGTGCGCGCTTCCTGTTCGCGGCCTGGCGTTCCGAGTGGGAAACCCGCACCGACCAGGATCATCGCGCGATCCTCGGCGCGCTGAGGCAAGGCAACACCGAATCGGCCGCCGCGACCCTCGGTCGTCACGTACAATGGATCGGCCAGAAGCCGGTCAAGACCGCCTCCGGCAGGACCCGCGACGCCTTCGCCATCGTGGGGTAGCGAACTGGGCAGATGCGATTGGTCGAGACCCCAGCTTCGTCATCCTAGGGTCTTCGCTCCGCTTCGCGTCGCTCCGCCCTAGGATGACGAACTCCCTGGGGCTTGCCATCTTCCCGAAAATATGGATTCGATAATAGATCGAACGAAGAAATTATCTATAATTTCAAATCAACCAGGGAAGACACCGTGACCAACGCAGCCGTTTCGACCGACAAGCCCTCCTTCAGCCCGTTGCGGCTGCACAGCCGTTCGCTCGCCTGGCAGATCGGCGCCGTGATTCTCGGCTCGCTGTTCCTGGCGCTGTCGTCCTATATCGAGGTGCCGATGGTGCCGGTGCCGGTGACGATGCAGACCTTCGCCGTCACGCTGGTCGGTGCCCTCTATGGCTGGCGCTTCGGCGCGCTCACCATTGCCGCCTGGCTGGTCGAAGGCGCGGCAGGGTTTCCGGTGCTGGCGGGCGGGGCTGCCGGCATACAGCATTTCGTTGGTCCGACCGGCGGCTATCTCTTCGCCTTCCCGGTCGTCGGCGCCGTCGTCGGCTGGCTGGCCGAACGCGGCTGGAACGGCAACCGCGTCCTGCTTGCCTTCGCCGCCATGCTGATCGGCAACCTGCTCTGCCTGGTTCTCGGCACGGCGTGGCTTGCCGTCATGATCGGCGCCGAGAAGGCCATCACCTTCGGCTTCCTGCCCTTCATCGTCGGCGGCCTGCTCAAGTCGGCGCTGGGCGCTGCGACACTGAAGCTGGTTTCGGGCAACCGGCCGCCCGATCCTCGGTAACCGATCGCCTGTAAACAGATGACCGTCAGGCTGCGCGCCCATCATCTGCTCTGCCTGCTGACCTATGTCGGCAAGGGCTATTCGCCCGCCTTCACCGCCAACTACGACAAGGTGGTGAAGCGGCTGGGCGAGGGCGAGGGGGTGGTGATTGTTTCCGGTCCGGACGACATCTGCGCACCGCTGATCGGTGAGCCGGAGCCGCATTGCCTGCGCCAAAGCGCCGCCGAGCGGGATGGGCTCGCCGCGCGCGGCGTGGGGGCTTTGCTCGGCCGGCCGATCGAGGACGGCGACCGGTTCGTGCTGGACGCCTCCAGCCTGGCAGGGATGCGGAAGGCTTTTGCCGCCGGCCTGACGCGCCAGGCGTGCTCCGGCTGCGAATGGTCCGGCCTGTGCGACACGGTTGCCGCCGGCGGGTTCAGTGATACGCGTCTTTAGAGCATGATCCCGAAAAGTGGGACCCGGTTTTCGGAAAAGATCATGCTCCGACAAGGAGCTAGATCAGGGTGACGATTCAACGGAACGACATCCTGATCTAGGCAATCCGATGCCTGCATGGGCATCCCGGGCCTCCGCGCGGGATTATTCGGTGGCGCGGCATCGTTTTTTAAGCCGGATGATTGCATTGTGATTCGCTCGGCGATTGAAGCTCGACCCCAAAAAGGCCATGCTTTGACCGGAAAAGATCGAGTCTGTGGGCGGTCCGCCAAGGGCGGGATCGCGTCTGGCTGAAAGGGATACGATGCGGCAAGGACGTGCGCGCTGGCTGACGAGGCTGGCATTTTTGGCCGGTGTGGCGCTTTGGGTGCTGCCGGTCCAGGCCAAGGAAGATGCCCAACCGCTGCAGATCACGTCTTTCTCGGGCGCTTATCTTGCGGCCCATATCGCTGAAAGCGACAACGACCTCGACGACGCGATCGCCTATTATAAGCAGGCGCTGGCCTTTGCGCCGGACGACAAGGATCTGCAGCAGAGCCTGATGCTCGCCCTGGTGTCGCAAGGCCGCTTCGAAGAATCGCTGGTCTATGCCGACAAGCTGAAGGAAGTGCCGGATGTCGAGCGCTTCTCGCGTCTGGCGCTGGCCATCGATTCCTTCCATAAGAAGGACTACGCCAAGGCGCAGTATTGGCTGAAGCTCTCGCTCGAATCCGATCTCGACCGTCTGCTTTCCGGCGTCATGGACGGCTGGGCCAAGGAGGGCGCCGGCAACGCGTCCGAGGCCATGGATTCCATCGACAAGCTCAAGGGTCCGGACTGGTTCGGCCTGTTCAAGTCGTTCCACCGCGCGCTGATCGCCGACGCCGCCGGCCTGAATGACAAGGCCGACGAGATCTACGCCGCGACGATGGCCGATACCACGGCCGGCGGCTCCGCGCCCGAAACCTGGATGCGCAACGCCCAGGCCTATGCCTCGTTCCTCGCCCGCAAAGGCGACAAGTCGAAGGCGCTGGCGGTGTTGAACCAGGCCGAGGCCTTCGCGCCGGGCAAGCTCGAGATCACCACGCTGCGCGACCGCATCGCCAAGGGCGACAAGATCGAGCCGCTGGTGGCCGGTCCGGCCGACGGCGCGTCCGAAATCCTGCTCGACCTTGCCACCGCGCTCAACCGCGGCGGCGGCGAGCCTTTCGTGCGGCTTTACCTGCAATACGCGCTGGCGCTGAAGCCGGACAGCGACGCCGCCCTGGTGCAGCTTGCCGCCGTTGCCGAGCAGCTCAAGGACGGCGAAGGCGCCGTCGCGCTCTACCGCCGCATCCCGGCGTCTTCGCCGCTGAAGGAGCTCTCCGACCTGCAGATCGGCCTCAACCTCGCCGATCTCGACAAGCATGACGAGGCGATTTCCCACCTCAAGGCCTATCTCGACAAGCACCCGGAAGACATGCGCGCCTATCTGGCGCTTGGCGGCGTCTATGGTTCGAAGGAAGATTTCCGCTCGGCCGCCAATCTCTACGACAAGGCCGTCGAGCAGCTGAAGACGCCGACCGCCGCCAACTGGAACATCTTCTACCAGCGCGGCATCGCCTATGAGCGGCTGAAGGAATGGCCGAAGGCGGAACCGAACTTCCGCAAGGCGCTGGAGCTGCAGCCCGACCAGCCGCAGGTCATGAACTATCTCGGCTATTCCTGGGTCGACATGAACATGAACCTCAAGGAAGGTCTGGCGATGATCCAGAAGGCCGTCGACCTGCGGCCGAACGACGGCTACATCGTCGATTCGCTAGGCTGGGCTTATTTCCGCATGGGCCGCTTCGACGACTCCGTGCGCGAGATGGAGCGCGCCGTCTCGCTGAAGCCTGAGGATCCGGTCCTCAACGACCATCTCGGCGATGCCTATTGGCGCGTCGGCCGCAAGTTGGAGGCCACCTATCAGTGGACCCAGGCGCGCGACCTGAAGCCGGATCCTGATGTGCTCGCCACCTTGCAGCAGAAGCTGCTCAAGGGCCTGCCGCCGATCGAATCCAGCACCGCGCAGGAAACCCCGAAAGTGAAGCCGGAGCCGACGCCCGCGCCGAAAGGCTGAGCGACTTTCGTCGACGTTCAAGAAAACGGGGCTCGTCGAGCCCCGTTTTCGTTTCGGCTTGGCGTCTGCCGAGCTTAGGTCGGTTCGGCCCTGCTTGAATATCGGCTAACGCCAGTCCGTAGAGCAATTCCAGGAAAAGTGTGAGCGGTTTTCCGTCCGGAATTGCGTAAAAACAAAGGGATAGAGCGGTTCGCCGTTTCCGTGAAACGGTGAAACGCTCTGGCGGAGAAATCTGTGTTTGCGTTGGCAGGCGGCATGCGTTGGAGATTGGCCGAAACGCCCATCGCGATCGTCATCCACGGGCGGAGCAAGGAGCGAAGCGACGCGCGCAGACCCGAGGATCCATTCCGTGACGCATGAGCGCTGCGGCGGTGCAGAGTTCTGCTCCGCTGCACTTTTTGATCAAGGTCACGGCATGGATTCCAGGGTCTCCGCGCCGCCGTTTCGCGGTTGCTCCGCCCTGGAATGACGAGGTTCGGGTGGCCTCAGCCAATCCTCGGCGTTTGTGCCGACTTCACGGAAATGACCGGCGAAAAAACTTGCCCGTCGACAATGACGACTTTCAAAATCCCTATGTCGAGGAACTAGAACATCTTGCGATAAACGACGAATCCGGATTTCTCGCCGACCTTGTCGTAGAGCTGCATCGCCGTGTGGTTCGTCTCATGCGTCAGCCAGTAGACGCGGTTCGCGCCCGCTCGGCCGGCCCGTTCGTAGACGCCTTCGATCAGCGCCCGGCCGACGCCCTGGCCGCGCGCCGCCTCTGTGGTGAAGAGATCCTGCAGATAGCAGCTCGGCGTGATCGACGTCGTCGAGCGATGGTAGAGATAGTGGACGAGGCCGAGAAGGTTGCCGTCGCGCTCGGCCACCAGCGCATGCATGGGCTCATAGGCGTCGAAGAAGCGCGACCACGTCATCTGCGTGATCTCGCCGGCAAGCGCCGTTGGGCCGGAGCGCCCGTAAAACGCGTTGTAGCCGTCCCACAGCGGCAGCCATTGCTCATAATCGTGCCTTGTGACGGGTCGGACGGTACGTGGACCGGACATAGCGAAACCTCTGTCGTTGACGCGGAATGGAGCAAACGGCGACCGGCTCTCGACGGCAATGGGCCAGCGTGCGGCAAAGCTTTCCGCCTTGCGGACATGAGCCACCGCCTTGACGCTCGCCGGCCCGGCAACTAGGGAAGCGTCATCCTGCGCTTTCCGAGGCCGCCGTGACCATCGAGATCCCCGCCCATATGCATCCCAGCCGCTCCTTCCAGGGGCTGATCCTGACCTTGCACAATTACTGGGCGGACTATGGTTGCCTCATCCTGCAGCCCTACGACATGGAAGTCGGCGCCGGCACCTTCCACCCGGCCACCACCTTGCGCGCGCTTGGCCCGTTGCGCTGGAACGCCGCTTACGTCCAGCCGTCGCGCCGGCCGAAGGACGGCCGCTACGGCGAAAACCCGAACCGCCTGCAGCATTATTACCAGTACCAGGTGATCCTGAAGCCCAATCCGCCGAACCTGCAGGAACTCTATCTCGGCTCGCTCGAGGCGATCGGCGTCGATCCGCTGCTGCACGACATCCGTTTCGTCGAGGACGACTGGGAAAGCCCGACGCTGGGCGCCTGGGGCCTCGGCTGGGAGTGTTGGTGCGACGGCATGGAAGTCTCGCAGTTCACTTATTTCCAACAAGTCTGCGGCATCGAATGCGCGCCGGTGGCGGGCGAACTGACTTATGGGCTGGAGCGGCTCGCCATGTATGTTCAGGGCGTCGACAATGTCTACGACCTGAATTTCAACGGCCGCGAGGGCGCCGAGAAGGTCACTTACGGCGACGTCTTCCTGCAGGCCGAGCAGGAATATTCGCGTCACAATTTCGAATTCGCCAACACCGCGATGCTGCTCAGGCATTTCGAGGACGCCGAGGCCGAGTGCAAGGCGCTGCTCGATGCCGGCACGCCGAAGCCGAGCGACAATCTGGCGATGCACCGCATGGTCTTCCCGGCCTACGACCAGTGCATCAAGGCAAGCCACGTCTTCAACCTGCTCGATGCTCGTGGCGTGATCTCGGTCACCGAGCGGCAAAGCTACATCCTGCGCGTGCGCAATCTGGCCAAGGCTTGCGGCGAGGCGTTCCTGAAGACACGGGCGGGTGGGCTGGCGGCGGCTTAAACCGATACGGCCTTCACGGGTTCGATGGCAGTGACGACCGGCAATACGATCTGCGCCGTCGCGCCGTCGATCGTGCGCATGGCCTGCCTGATCCCCGGCATCGTGATCGTGCCATGCGCCTGGGCGGCGAAGCAGGCGCTGAGCGCCAGGATCTGCAGGGTTCTCGATGCCGTCTTCATCGTCGTTCAGCCAATAGGTCTCTGCCTGAGCGTTTGTCGCTTCAGCGCAGCGTTCGGTTCATGGGAAGTTCTGCTCCAAGGACGGGTAGGCCGGCGCCGTTCCGACAGCGGGCCGAAAAATTCCGCGAAATCGGTCGACGACGCGATCTGCTAGCGGGGTGACAGCGGCCGGCCGAGTTGCTATTTCCCGCCCATTCGTTACGGCGCTGACGCGCCGGCCCTTCCCATCGAGGGGAGGGTAGGGAGCTCAATTATGCCCGACTTGCTGCTCGAACTTCGCTCCGAGGAAATCCCCGCCCGCATGCAGCGCAAGGCTGCCGGCGACCTCAGGAAGATGCTGACCGACGGTCTGGTCGAGGCGGGTCTGACCTATGAGGCGGCGCGCGAATACTGGACGCCGCGGCGCCTGACCCTCGACATAAGGGGCTTGACCGCGCGCTCCAAGGACATTCGCGAGGAGATCAAGGGTCCCTCGACCACGGCGCCCGAGCAGGCGGTGCAAGGCTTCCTGCGCAAGGCCGGGCTTTCATCGATCGCCGACGCCCATGTCCATTCCGATCCGAAGAAGGGCGACTTCTACGTCGCTCATATCTCGAAGCCGGGCCGGGCCGCCGAAGAGATCATCGCCGAGCTGGTGCCGGGCATGGTCAAAAACTTCCCGTGGCCGAAATCGATGCGCTGGGGGCCGGCCTCGGCAAAACCCGGCGCGCTGCGCTGGGTGCGGCCGCTGCAGTCGATCGTCTGCACCTTCGGCCCGGAGACCGAGGAGCCAGTGGTGGTCGATTTCGAGATCGACGGCATCCGCGCCGGCAACATCACCTATGGCCACCGCTTCCATGCGCCGGGCGCCATCACCGTGCGCCGCTTCGACGACTATGTGTCTAAGCTCGAAGCGGCCAAGGTCGTGCTCGATGCCGACCGGCGCAAGGAGATCATCCTCGCCGATGCCCGCAACGTCGCCTTTGCCAACGGCCTCGACCTAGTCGAGGATGAAGGCCTGCTGGAGGAAGTCTCCGGCCTGGTCGAATGGCCGGTCGTGCTGATGGGCGAGTTCGAGCAGGATTTCCTCACCATCCCGAGCGAGGTGATCCGCCTCACCATCCGCGCCAACCAGAAATGCTTCGTCACCCGGCCGCAGGCCACCAGCGAAGAGCTTTCGAACCGCTTCATCCTCACCGCCAATATCGAGGCCAAGGACGGCGGCCGGGAGATCGCCTACGGCAACGGCAAGGTGGTGCGTTCGCGCTTGTCCGACGCGCTCTATTTCTGGCGGACCGACCAGGGCGACCTGCCGGACCTTGAGCAGCTCAAGGAACCCGCGGCGAAGTTCGATCTCAATTTGAAGAAGCCACTCGACCAGCGCATGGCGCGGCTCGATCATCTCAACGTCACCTTCCATGCCAAGCTGGGCACACAAGGGCAGCGGGTCGCGCGCATCAAGCGGTTGGCCGAGGAGCTTGCCCCGATCGTCGGCGCCGACAGCGCGCTCGTCGCCCGGGCGTCGGTGCTCGCCAAGGCCGATCTGCAAACCGAGGTGGTCGGCGAGTTTCCGGAACTGCAAGGAGCAATGGGCCGCAAATACGCGCTGCTGCAGGGCGAGCATCCGTCGGTCGCGGCGGCCGCCGAGGAGCACTACAAACCGCAGGGCCCATCCGACCGCGTGCCGACCGATCCGGTCTCGGTTGCCGTGGCGCTGGCCGACAAGCTCGACATGCTCACCGGCTTCTGGGCGATCGATGAAAAGCCGACGGGCAGCAAGGACCCGTTTGCGCTGCGCCGCGCTGCGCTGGGCGTGGTCAGGATCCTCATCGAGAACCGCATCCGTCTGGCGCTGACGTCTGTTTTCGCCAAGGCTTTCGCAAATTTCAAAGGCGGCGCGGGCCAATCGTCCGACCTACTGGCCTTCTTCCACGACCGCCTGAAAGTCTACCTCCGCGACCAGGGCGCGCGGCATGACCTGATCGATGCCGTCATCACGCCGCGGTCCGACGATCTCCTGCAGATCGTGCGCCGCGTCGAGGCGCTGGGTTCCTTGCTCGACACCGAGGAAGGCAAGAACCTGCTTGCCGGAACCAAGCGCGCCGCCAATATCCTGGCTGCCGAGGAGAAGAAGAAAACGCTGGTCGCCGAGACTGTTGAGCCGGCGCTGTTCCGCGAGGAAGCGGAAAAGAAGCTCAATGCCGCGGTGAATCAGGCTGAGAAGGAAGCCGGCCAAGCAATTAAAAACGAAGATTTTTCCGCTGCTATGCTGGCGCTTAGCGTGTTGCGCGAACCGGTTGATTCATTTTTTGAAGGCGTTCTCGTCAATGATGAGGACCAGGCCGTGCGCGCCAATCGCCTGGCGCTGCTCGCACGCATCCGGACCGCCATCGATCAAGTCGCGGATTTTTCAAAAATCGTCGGCTGATAGCGCAAAAATAGCGCCTTCGAACTTGCCCGCATTCGCTAGGATGCGGGCATTCCTCGACAATTCGGCGCCCGAAATTTAATGCGCCGGAGCCGGCTTACAGTCATATGACGATGACCTCCGCATGGGACAACTGATGCGTGTCGTCCAGAAGCGCTGAGCGGTTCTGGGGCAACGACATGCATCAACCAAAGACTTAAGGCGCGTTCCCCGAAATCGTTTCGCGTGGCGCGCCGTAAGACGTCCCCAAACCACGGAGGCATGCCATGAATTCCGTTGACGATATCGACCTGATTGAAGAGACCCCGGCCGCCGCCGAGGGCATCGAAGCCGCTTCCGAAAACCTCCTCGACCATGCCGCCGCTGCAGCGGTCGAATCCGCCGATCCTTCCGAAGACGACGAGGAAGAAGGCGATGACGAGGAAGCCACGGCCTCGGCCGACGATGAGTCGGACGACGAGGATGAAGATGACGACGAAGACGGCGACGACGAAGACGATGACGCTGACGAAGAAGCCAAAGCCTCGGGCGACGACGAGGATGAAGATGGCGACGAGGATGAAGGCGACGCCGACGAGTCCGACGATGACGACAAGGAAGAAGCGGCCTGAGCCGTCTCACGTCGTCTGAAGCATGAAGGGCGGCGCGTTACGCGTCGCCCTTTTTCGTCAGGCTCGGCAATCAGGAAGATTGATTCGTCAATCTTCGACGATGCTGACCCGCACGCTATCCGGATAGACGTCGACCTCGATCAGCGGCTCGCCATTGATGATGGCGCGCCGGGTCGAGCTGCTCATCGCGCCGCCGCGTTCCAGCATGCGCTGCAGGTCGGCGCGCGAGCCGTCGCTGCGGAACCAGGAATCGCCCTGGTCGTCGCTGTCGCGCCGGTGGAATTTATGCCAGTTGGCGCGGTCCTGCCGCACCATCTGCGCCGCGCTGCTGAGCGGATAGCCGTCGCTGGCGCGATGGTCGCGATCGGAAATCCGCGCGACGTAGGAGCCGAGCATGTCGTCGGCCCGCGCCGAACCCGCACCCAGTGTCGTTGCAGCCACCAGCCCGGCAACCGCCATTGCTTTCGAAACAGTCATGAAACCCCCTTGTTGAACGCCAGCCCCATCGTGCCCGATCCCGGTGACGGGAATCGGACAGAGTTAAGCGCCTAGCACATCGAGGCGGTATGCAGTGCGATCTACATCGCCTTGCCGGCGCGCGGCACTGACGGGGTGTTTTGCGGCTGCGAGCCACCCGATGCACTGGCTGTCGCGGCCGGCTGGCTGCCGGTTTTGCTGTTGCCGTTCGAGGCGGTGCCGTTCGCGGGCGTTGCCGGCGAAGTGCCGTTTGCCGGCGCGGTGGCGGCGGGTGTGGTCGTCGGTGTTGCGGCCTTGGCCGACGCGGTTGCCGCCGGCGTTGCGAAAGCACCGCCGACAATGCCGCCGCGAATGATCATCGGGGCCAGCCGGTGCCCCGACTTCTCGGGGATTGCCGCGACCTTTTCGTCGGTGACGGCGGGCATAGGATCGCCGAGCGCTATCATCGACGGCGTCATGGCCCCGGACAGCTTGGCCGGCTCGATCGCAGTCAGTCTGATGAACGAAGGCGTCGAGGTCGAGGCGCCAAGCACGACGATCGACGAAGCATGTGCCGCGCCGTTCATCGCCAAAAGGCTGATACCGAACGCTCCAAGCAGACGCATCACAACAACTCCCAAGCCCGCAACCGCACCGAACCCGCACCTTAGGGCCGGCACATTGAGGCCGGCTTGCTCGGAAACTTAACATTTTAGGGATTGATAAATCGCCAATGCCCGCACTTGCCCGATGGAGGCGGCCGTATTACGGGACCGGCATGTCTAAAGCGCGTCGCGTTGAAACGGATTCAATCGACGCGCTTTAGGTTTTGTTTCATGCATGTCGTTGTCCCAAAACCGCTGCACACTTTTGGGCAACATGCATCAGGACTGGTGGCGAAATTGGCTGAGATACTGGCGATTGGCGAGGCTCTGGAGCAGGCCCTCGCGCTGCTCGAGGGCGGCGACGTCGTCGCCATCCCGACCGAGACGGTTTACGGCTTGGCGGGCGACGCCACCAACGGCGTTGCCGTGGCGCGCATTTTCGAGGCGAAGGGCCGGCCGCGCTTCAACCCGCTGATCGCCCATGTCGCCGATCGCGCCATGGCGGACCGTATCGCCAAGTTCGATCCGCTGTCGGCAAAACTGGCCGAAGCCTTCTGGCCCGGCCCGCTGACGCTGGTGCTGCCGCAACGTGCCGGCAACGGCATCCATCCGTTGGTCACCGCGGGGCTGGATACGATCGC
This sequence comes from Mesorhizobium sp. BH1-1-5, assembly GCF_020165615.1. Lineage (NCBI taxonomy): Bacteria > Pseudomonadati > Pseudomonadota > Alphaproteobacteria > Hyphomicrobiales > Phyllobacteriaceae > Mesorhizobium > Mesorhizobium sp. BH1-1-5. The sequence goes on along the minus strand of NZ_JAIUIM010000048.1, from coordinate 12,871 downwards.
TTTGCGCATGCCGCGCGGCTTCGGCGGCGAGCTGATCGCGCGGCTCGGCCGGCCGCTCGCCGCCCCCAGCGCCAATTCCTCCGGAAAGATCAGCGGCACCACGGCAGGTGCGGTCGCCGCCGATCTCGGCGGCAGGATCAAGCTGGTCGTCGATGGCGGCGCGACGCCTGTCGGCCTGGAATCGACCATCGTGAAGGTTGAGAACGGCAAATTGCGGCTGCTGCGGCCCGGTGGCATCGGCGCCGAGGAGATCGAGGCGGTGGCCGGCGCGAAATTGTCGCGCGGCGCCGTTGGCATCGAGGCGCCGGGCATGCTCGCCTCGCATTACGCGCCGGGCGCCGCGATGCGGCTCAATGTCGAAGAAATTGCCGAAGGCGAGGCGCTGCTTGCCTTCGGCCGCAAGCGCGCCCAAGGCTGGGAACGGGCCGTTGCGTTGCGCAACCTTTCCGAAGCGGGCGACCTGCGCGAGGCGGCCAGCAATCTGTTCGCCTATATGCAGGCGCTCGACCGCGTCGGCGCCGCGACCATCGCCGTCGAGCCTATCCCGTTCGAGGGCCTGGGCGAGGCGATCAACGATCGGCTTGCCCGCGCCGCCGCGCCGCGTGACAAGACCGCTTGAGCCTATCTCTTTGTTTTGACGCAATTCCGGACGGAAACCGCTTCGCACTTTTCCTGGAATTGCTCTAGGTTCTGACCCATGAACGATCAGTCCTTCGATCTCGATCCCGCCGTCATCGACCGCTTCGTGGCCATCGTCGGCGACAAATATGCCTTGCGCGACCAGGCCGACATCGCGCCTTACATAACCGAGCGGCGCGGCCTCTGGCATGGCAGGACATCGCTGGTGCTGAGGCCCGGCAGCGTCGAGGAAGTGAGCCGCATCATGCGGCTGGCGACCGAGACCGGAACGCCGATCGTGCCGCAGAGCGGCAATACGGGGCTGGTCGGCGCCCAGGTGCCGGACAAGTCCGGCCGAGACATCGTGCTGTCGCTGTCGCGGCTGAACCGCATCCGCGAGATCGATGTCTTGTCGAACACGGTGACCGCCGAGGCCGGCGTGATCCTGCAGACGCTGCAGGAAGCGGCCGACGCCGCCGGCCGGCTGTTTCCGCTCTCGCTCGCCGCCCAGGGCTCCTGCCAGATCGGCGGCAATCTGTCCTCCAATGCCGGCGGCACCGGCGTGCTGGCCTATGGCAATGCGCGCGAGCTCTGCCTCGGCGTCGAGGTCGTGCTGCCGACCGGCGAGGTGTTCGATGACCTGCGCAAATTGAAGAAGGACAACACCGGCTACGATCTGAAGAACCTCTTCGTCGGCGCCGAAGGCACGCTCGGCATCATCACCGCCGCGGTGCTGAAACTGTTTCCGAAACCGAAGGGCAGGGAGGTCGCCTTTGCCGGCCTGCCGTCGTCCCCGAAAGACGCGCTGTCGCTGTTCACCTTGGCGATGGACCGCGCCGGCGCCTCGCTCACCGCTTTCGAGTTGATCGCCAGAAGACCTTACGACTTCACGCTGAAACATGGGCAAGGCATCACGCGGCCGCTGGCCGACGACTGGCCCTGGTATGTCTTGATGCAGGTTTCGTCCGGCCGTTCCGAAGAAGACGGCAAGGCGCTGATCGAGGAGATTCTTTCAGCCGGCCTCGAGCAAGGCATCGTCGGCGACGCGGTGATATCGGCAAGCCTGGCTCAGGGCGACGCTTTCTGGAATTTCCGCGAGACGCTGCCCGAATGCCAGAAGCCCGAAGGCGCCTCGATCAAGCACGACATCTCGGTGCCGATCGCCTCGATCCCGGACTTCATCGAAAAGGCGGCCGGTGTGGTGGAAGGGGTCTGCCCCGGCGCGCGCGTCGTCTGCTTCGGCCATATGGGCGACGGCAACCTGCACTACAACATCTCGCGCCCCGTCGACTGGCAGGACGAGGCGTTCCTCGAGCTCTACCATCCCATGAACAAGGCCGTGCACGACGTCGTGCGCTCCTTCCATGGCTCGATCTCGGCCGAGCACGGCATCGGCCAGTTGAAGCGCGACGAGCTGATCGCCACGGCGCCGCCGATGGCGATCGACCTGATGCGGCGGGTGAAGACGGCCTTCGATCCGGCCGGCATCATGAATCCCGGTAAGGTTATCTGATCCTTCCCATATCTGGTGGCCGGTCGCATTCCGATAACCATCCCTGAGATCAGCAAAATTTAACCGACTTTCTTAAGCGCGCCGGTAAGAAGCCAGCGCTAATGTTTCTTCCCATAACGAGGCCGGAAAAACCGGCCCTGAGAGAACCGGAAAAACGGCCCTCAGGAATAACAGGGAAGACATCGATGAACACTGGACTGAAGCCAGTCTGGGCCGGGCGCAACATGCGTCTCGACCCGTTTCGCCTGCCGCAGATGGTGAGCTATGCCACCCGCGACGACTATGGCGATGTGACCTTCACCATCGACCAGCGCGGCGCCGTCATCCGCCGCATGCTGGAAATGAGCGGCGTGCCGGCGATCATCGCGCTGCCCGCCAAGGCGTTCCGCGGCGTCGCCGCCCGCGCCATGGAGGATCCGGACGGCAATGTGACCGTGACGCTGGAACTCCTGCACAATGATCCGATGCTGTCGGTGCCGCTTCTGGTCGCCGACGACCTCGAGGACGTTGCCGCCGATTGGCGCGCCTGGGCCGATGCCTATCGCCTGCCGATGCTCCTGATCGAGGCCGACGGCATTGCCCGCACGCTGGAAGAATCGCTCGGCGTCGCCATCAAGGCGCTGCCGCCGCAGGATCGCCGCAAGGGCCGCGTCTCCACCATGCGCCGCCCGCGCTTCCTCGCCCGCCGCAAGGCCGGCAATCTTGGCTTGAGGCTCGTCATCGACGGCCAGGAGATTATCGCAAGGGAGTAGCTGCGCCTTTTCCTTCTCCCCGTACGGGGAGAAGGGCGCGCCCCGCTACACCAGCGGCTTCAGCCATATCCAGACCGACCCGCCGATCAGGCCGAGGAAGATCAGCCAGCCGACCTGGTTGTTCGACTTGAACAGTTTCAGGCACTGGTCCGGATTGTTGATGTCGAGCCGGATGATCTGGCGCGCCATATGCGCGCCGGCGGCGATCAGTCCGGCCAGCGACACCACCGGCACCTGCGCCGAAGCGAAGGCGATGGCGAAGCAGACCAGCGCGCCGCCATAGAGCCCGACCAGCCAGGTCTTGGTATTGTCGCCGAACAGCCGCGCGGTGGAGCGCACACCGACGATGGCGTCGTCTTCCTTGTCCTGATGCGCGTAGATCGTGTCGTAGCCGATCACCCACAGGATCGAGCCGATATAGAGCATGACCGCCGGGTCATCGATGTCGCCGAACTCGACCGCCCAGCCCATCAGCGCGCCCCAGGAGAAGGCGAGTCCCAGCACGAATTGCGGCCAGCTGGTGATGCGCTTCATGAAGGGATAGACGGCGACGATCGCCAGCGAGGCGATGCCGAGCGGAATGGCGAAGCTGTTGAACTGCAGCAGCACGGCCAGGCCCACCAGCGCCTGGATGATGACGAAAGCCCAGGCCTGGCGGCGCGTCACCTTGCCGGCGGGCAGCGGCCGCGAACGGGTGCGCTCGACCTGGTTGTCGATGCCCTCGTCGGCGACGTCGTTATAGGTGCAGCCGGCGCCCCGCATGGCGACGGCGCCGATGAAGAACAGCAGCAGGTACCAGGGCGCCGGAAGCAGCGTCAGCAGCGGGTCGGTCGGACGCGGATAAGCGCCCGCGGCAAGTGCCGCCGACCACCAGCAGGGCCACAACAGCAATTGCCAGCCGATCGGCCGGTCCCAGCGCGCGAGCTGCGCATAGGGCCATAGCCAGCGCGGCAGCACGCGGTAGACCCAATGGCCGCTCGGCGCGTCGGCGACACGGCCCTGGATCGCTTTCGACTGGACGGGTTCCATCACGTTGAAGTGACAGTCGCGAGTGGCGCCGTCAAGCGGCCGCAGTGTCGCTTAAGCAGTGAAAACATCGTGACCGGCGAACCATGTCTTGGCGACGTCGATGAACGCCGCAGCCGCCTTCGACAGGCGCTGGCGCGTGTCATGCGTCAGGATGATGCGCTGCATCGGCAGCGGATCGGAGAGCGGCTTGCAGACCAGCGGCAGGCCGTCATAGCTCATGTCGCCACGCGGCCTGGTGTAGCTGACCGCGACGCCGAAACCATTGGCCACCATGGAGCGCTGCAATTCGAACGAGCTCGTCGTCGCCCGGGCGATCGGTGACAGGCCACGGCTGAGGAAAAGGTCCAGCATGTGCTGCCAGCTGTGCGGCTGGTCGGTGGTGATCAGCGGATGCTGCGCGAGCTCCGCCAGGCTGACGGCGTGCTTGTCGGCCAGCGCATGGCCGGCCGGCAGAAGCGCGTGCGGCCGCAGCTCGTGCAGAAGAATGCGCTTGAAATGGCCTGGAAGGCCGAGATCATAGGTGAGGCCGAGGTCGACCGCGCTGTCGGCCAGGCGCCGCCCCAGCGTGTCGAAGGTCTCGTCGCCGATGACGACGGTGACGGCCGGGCAGCGCTCGGCGAAGGCACGCATCAGCGCCGGCGCGAAATAGGGAGCCAGATCCTCGAAGCAGCCGAGCATCAGCTCGCCGCCGACATCGGTGTCGCGCGATCCGAGCGCCGCCAGCTCGTCCGCCTCGCCCAGCACCTGCCTTGCCTTGGCGACGGCCCTGCGGCCGAAGGACGTCAGCGCAACGCCGCTGCCCCGCTGGCGCACGAACAGTTTCTGGCCGAGCGCATCCTCGACATTGTCGATCGCCACCGAGATCGACGGCTGCGACACGTTCAGCGCCGACGCTGCGGCGGTCACGCTGCCATGGCGGGCCACGGCAACGACATAGCGCAATTGGGTGAGAGTCGGTCTCATAGGAAAAAACTATAAACTAGATGACAAGTTATTATTTTACGCGATGTCCAACGCTTGCGATAGTCGCGTCACCGAACCAAGAGCAGTTCCAGGAAACGTGTGAGACGGCTTTCCGTCCGGAATTGCGTCAAACAAGGAAAGCAATTCCAGGAAAAGTGTGCAGCGGTTTTCCGTCCGGAATTGCGTCAAACAAGGAAAGCAATTCCAGGAAAAGTGTGCAGCGGTTTTCCGTCCGGAATTGCGTCAAACAAAGAGACCGAGCGCCATGGCCAGCCCGAAGATCAATGCCTCGACGATTGCCGACTACCAGCGCGACGGCGCGGTCTGTGTCCGCGGCGCCTTCAAGGACTGGGTCGACGTCATCGCCGCAGGCATCGAACGCAACATTCAGAACCGCAGCGCCACGGCTTCCGACATCGCCGGCGGCAAGGGCAGCTTCTTCGACGATTACTGCAACTGGGAGCGCATCCCGGAATTCGTCAGGATCGTGCGCGAATCGCCGGCCGCCGAGCTCGCCGCCGCCGTTATGCAGTCGCGCAGCGCCCAGTTCTTCCACGATCACGTCCTGGTCAAGGAGCCTGGCACGCAGAAGCCGACGCCCTGGCACCAGGATATTCCCTATTACTTCGTCGACGGCAGCCAGACGGTGAGCTTCTGGATTCCGATCGATCCGGTGAAGGAGGCCACGCTTCGGCTGATCGCCGGCTCGCACAAATGGGAAAAGATGGTCCTGCCGGTGCGCTGGTTGAACGACGACAATTTCTATGCTGGCGAGGGCGACTACCTGCCGGTGCCGGATCCCGACAACGACCCGTCGATGAAGGTGCTGGAATGGGAGATGGAGCCGGGCGACGCCATCCTGTTCGACTTTCGCACCGCTCACGGCGCGCGCGGCAACATGACCTCGGCGCGGCGCCGGGCGCTGTCGCTGCGCTGGGTCGGCGACGACGCGCATTATGTCGAGCGTCCCGGCCGCACCTCGCCGCCCTATACCGGCCACGACATGAAGCCCGGCCAGAAACTGCGCGAAGATTGGTTCCCAGTCGTTTTCCAGAGCTGAACGGCCCTGCCTCGCCACGGGCGAAGCGGACGCGCAGACCCGAGAATTCCGTGACCTTGAAGCGCCGCGACGGTGCAGAATTCTGCGCCGTTTGCATCCTTCGGCTAAGGTAACCGCATGGATTCTAGGGTCTGCGCGTCCGCTTCGCTCCTTGCTCCGCCCATACATGACGAGGTTGAGGAGGCTTCAGCTAATCTCCCTGGAATTGCTCTAGGCTAGCCGAACGCGGGACTTATCTTATCCCTCTTGATGGGGGCCATGTTCCCGTGCGCAATTGCCGCCGAAATGCCAAGATGCCTTGACCCATCGCCCGCGGACCAATAGCGGGTTCAGGGAGACGATCAGCAAGAGGTGGCCATGAACGTTCTTCTTCTCGGCTCGGGTGGCCGCGAACATGCGCTCGCCTGGAAGATGTCCGCCTCGCCGCTGCTGACGAAGCTCTACGCCTCGCCCGGCAATCCGGGCATCGGCCGTGTCGGCGAGCTGGTCAAGCTCGACGTTGCCGACCATTCCGCCGTCGCGTCCTTCTGCCAGGAAAAGAAGATCGATCTCGTCGTGGTCGGCCCGGAAGGCCCGCTGGTCGCCGGCATCGCCGATGATCTGCGCGCCTGGGGCATCCGCGTCTTCGGCCCGTCCAAGGCTGCGGCGAGGCTGGAGGGCTCGAAGGGCTTCACCAAGGATCTTTGCGCCAGGTTCAACATCCCGACCGCCGCCTATGGCCGCTTCGGCGACCTCGCCTCGGCAAAGGCCTATGTCGAGAAGACCGGCGCGCCGATCGTCATCAAGGCCGACGGGCTCGCCGCCGGCAAGGGCGTCACCGTCGCCATGACGCTGGGTGAGGCGGTCGCCGCGCTCGAAGCCTGTTTCGACGGTTCCTTCGGCGCCGCCGGCGCCGAGGTCGTGGTCGAGGAATATCTGACGGGCGAGGAGGCGAGTTTCTTTTGCCTGTGTGATGGCGCGACCGCGCTGCCCTTCGGCACCGCGCAGGACCACAAGCGAGTCGGCGACGGCGATACCGGGCCGAACACCGGCGGCATGGGCGCCTATTCACCGGCGCCGGTGATGACGCCGGAAATGACCGAGCGCACCATGCGCGAGATCATCGAGCCGACCATGCGCGGCATGGCCAATATCGGCGCGCCCTTCGCCGGCGTCCTCTTTGCCGGCCTGATGATCACCGACCAGGGCCCCAAGCTGATCGAATACAACACCCGCTTCGGCGATCCCGAATGCCAGGTGCTGATGATGCGGTTGAAGGACGACCTGCTCGTCCTGCTCAACGCCGCCGTCGACGGCCAGCTCGCGCATATGTCCATCCGCTGGAGCGACGCGGCGGCGTTGACCGTGGTGATGGCGGCAAGGGGTTATCCGGGCACGCCGGAAAAGGGCTCGGTCATCCGTGGCCTCGACAAGGCGGAAGGCGAGGGCGTCCAGGTCTTCCATGCCGGCACCGCCATCAATGGCGGCGCGCTGGTCGCCAATGGCGGCCGTGTGCTCAACGTCACCGCGCTTGGAAAGACGGTCAGCGAGGCGCAGGCCAAGGCCTACGCGGCAGTCGATCGTATCGACTGGCCGCAGGGCTTCTGCCGTCGCGACATCGGCTGGCAGGCCGTGGCGCGCGAGAAGGCCGGCACCTAAGCCGCCGCGCTCTTGCGGCCTCCGCGCGCCCAGGCCGGCAGCCAGTCGCCATGCGCTGCAAGCAGATCGTCGACCAGTGACCAGATCTGGTCGAGATCGAGCTCGGCCGCGGTATGCGGGTCCATCATCGCGGCGTGGTAGATGTGCTCGCGGTTCTCGCTCATCAGCGCCCGCACCGTCAGTTCCTGGACGTTGATGTTGGTGCGGATCAGCGCCGTCAGCTGCGGCGGCAGGTCGCCGATATAGGTCGGCTGGATGCCCGAGGCGTCGACCAGGCACGGCACTTCCGCCGCGCAGTCGACAGGCAGCGAGGTGATGCAGCCATTGTTGCGGACATTGCCGTAGATCACCGACGGCTCGCCAGTCCACACCGAGTTCATGATCGAGGAAGCATATTCCTTGGACTGCTCGACCTCGATCCGGTCGGCCGAGCGATAGGCTTCCGCCTGGCCCTTCCAGCGCTCGATCTGCTCGATGCAGCGCTTTGGATATTCGTCGAGCGGAATGCCGTATTTCTCGATCAGGTCGCCGCGGCCGTCCTTGATGAAATAGGGCGTGTATTCGGCGAAATGCTCCGAGCTTTCGGTGACGAAATAGCCGAGCCTGGTCAGCATCTCGTAGCGCACCTTGTTCGGGCAGCGCGGATTCCAGCCCGGCTTCGGCGCGCGGCCTTCGCGATAGGCGCGCACGAGATCGGGATAGAGGTCCCGGTAGGAGCCGTCCGCCTGGCGATGCTCGAACTTGAGATAAAACGCCATGTGGTTGACGCCGGCCGAGCGGTAGCGGATTTCTGCATAGGGGAGGTCGAGGTCGTGCGCCAGTTCCATCGCGGTGCCCTGCACCGAATGGCAGAGCCCGACCTGCTTGATCGCGGGATATTTCTCGGCGATCGCCCAGGTGTTGATCGCCATCGGGTTCACATATTGCAGCATGATCGCCTCCGGGCAGACGGCGAGCATGTCCTCGCAGATCTTCCACAGATGCGGCACGGTCCGCAATCCGCGCATGATGCCGCCGACGCCGAGCGTGTCGGCGATCGTCTGGCGCAGGCCGTATTTCTTCGGCACTTCGAAATCGGTGACGGTGCAGGGTTCGTAGCCACCGATCTGGAAGGCGACGACGACGAAGTCGGCGCCGGCAAGCGCCTTGCGCTGATCGGAATAGGTCTCGGCCTTCGCCTTGACGCCCAGCGTCGCGATCAGCTTGTTGACGACGATCGCGCTTTCTTCCAGCCGCTGCGGGTTGATGTCCATCAAAGCGATCGTCGCGCCCGAAAGCGCCGGCCGCTGCAGCACGTCGCCGACGATGTTCTTCATGAACACCGTCGAGCCGGCGCCGATGAACGTGATCCTGGGATTTCTTGCCACTTCTAAAACCTCCGGCACTTCTAGGCCACGTCGAAAGCGGCCCTGACGAGCCGTTCGGTGTAGGCGGTCTTGGGATTGGAAAGGACCTCGTCGACGGGTCCCTGCTCGACGATCTTGCCGTGCTGCATGACGATGACGCGGTGGCAGAGCGCCCGCACCACCTTGAGGTCGTGCGAGATGAACAGGTAGCTGAGGCCCCGCTCGTCCTGCAGCTTGCGCAACAGGTCGATGATCTGCGCCTGCACCGAAAGGTCGAGTGCCGAAGTCGGCTCGTCGAGCAGGATGAATTCGGGTTCGAGCGCGATGGCGCGCGCGATCGCGATGCGCTGCCGCTGGCCGCCGGAGAATTCATGCGGGAAGCGCGACAGGATGTTGCCGGGCATGCCGGCGCTGACCAGCGCTTCGCGCACCCGCTCGACCCGCTCGCGCCGCGTCGCGCCCAGCCTGTTGACGACCAGTCCTTCCTCGATGATCTGGCCGATCGTCATGCGCGGATTGAGCGAGGAGAACGGGTCCTGGAAGACGATCTGCATGCGCGCGCGCAGCGGCCGCATCTTGGCGCGCGACAGCTTCTCGATCGGCTGGCCGTCGAAGCTTATTTCACCGCGTTTTGCGTCCTGCAGCCTGAGCAGCGCCTGGCCGAATGTGGTCTTGCCGGAGCCGGATTCGCCGACCAGCCCCAGCGTCTCATGCCGGCAGAGCTTCAGGCCGAGATCGTCGACCGCGACCAGTTCGCGCCAGTCCGGTTTGAGGAAACTACCGTGGCGCAGCATGAAGCAGACGCGCACGTCGTTCGCCTCGAGGATTGGGCCGGACCCCTCCGGCAGCGGCTGCGGCCGCCCGCGCGGCTCGGAGGCGAGCAGCCGCTGCGTGTAGGGATGCTGGGGGTTGGCGAAGAGCTGCTCGGTGACGTTGTGCTCGCGCATCTCGCCATGCTGCATCACATAGACGTAGTCGGAGAACTTACGCACCACCGTGAGGTCGTGGGTGATCAGGATCACCGCCATCCGCAATTCCTTCTGCAGGTTGCGGATCAGGTTGAGGATCTGCGCCTGGACGGTGACGTCGAGCGCGGTGGTCGGCTCGTCGGCGATCAGCACGTCGGGGTCGTTGGCGAGCGCCATGGCGATCATGACGCGCTGGCGCTGGCCGCCGGAGAGCTGGTGCGGATATTGCTTGATGCGTGCTTCCGGCTCGGGGATCTGGACATGCCGCAAAAGCTCCAGCGCCCTTGCCCAGGCCTCCCTGCGGCTCACCTTGCGATGCGCCCGGATCGCTTCGACGATCTGGCTGCCGACCGTGTAGATCGGGTTGAGCGAGCTCATCGGCTCCTGGAAGATCATCGAGATGCGGTTGCCGCGCAGCTTGCGCCGCGAGCTCTCCGGGAACTTCAGGATATTCTGCCCGAGATAGTCGACGCTCGACCGCGGCGACACCGTCGCCCGGCGCGACAACAGCCCCATGACGGTGCGCGCCGTGACCGACTTGCCGGAGCCGGATTCGCCGACGATGGCGATCGTCTCGCCGCGATAGAGCTGGAACGAGACGTCCTTCACCGCCTCGACGGTGCCGTGCTCGACCTTGAAGGCGACCTCGATGTTGCGGGCGTCGATGATGGGCTGCTCATGACGGACGTCATGGTCGAGCCTGAGGGCCGGTGCGAAATCGTCTGCGAGCGCGCTCGTCGTCATCCCGGCCACCTCAATAGGGATCGACGGCATCGCGCAGGCCGTCGCCCAGCGCGTTGAAGGCAAAGACGGTGATCAGCACGAAGCCGACCGGCGACAGGATCCAGGGATAGGTGCCGATGACCGAATAGGTGGCGGTGTCCTGCAGCATCAGGCCCCAGGAGATCAGCGGCGGCTTCACCGCGAAGCCGAGGAAGCCGAGGAAGGATTCCAGCAGCACCACCGTCGGGATCGCCAGCGTCACCGCGACGATCACATGGCTCATCACATTGGGGAAGATGTGCTGCAGGATGATGCGCCGGTCGGTGGCGCCGACCGCCATGGCGGCGCGCACATAGTCGATGCGCGCCAGCGCCAGCGTCTTGCCGCGCACCTCGCGCGACATCTGCGCCCAGCCCAGCGCCGACATGACGATGATGACGAAACCGAGGAAGACATTGGTCGGCGCGGTGACCGGGATCAGCGTCGTCAGCGCCAGATAAAGCGGCAATTGCGGGAAGGCGAGCACCAACTCGACGAAGCGCTGCATCCAGATATCGAACTTGCCGCCGAAATAGCCGGAGACCATGCCGACGCTGGTGCCGATGACCGTGATGATGAAGACCACCGTCAGCGCGATCATCAGCGACACGCGCGAGCCATGGATGGCGCGAGACAGCACGTCGCGGCCGAACTTGTCGGTGCCGAGGAAATGCACCGGCTGGCCGTCCATCGAGCCGAAGAAATGCCGATCCGCCGGGATGAGCCCGAACAGCTTGTAGGGCGCGCCCTCGACGAAGAAGCCGAGCAGCCGCGGATGGTCGTAGTCGGGGCCGACGATCGGCTGGAAGGTGACCGGATCGAGATCGGCCGACTCGGCCAGCGCATAGATCCTCGGCCACGCAGCGAAATTGTCGTCCTTGTCGTGGAAGCTGGGCACCTGCGGCGGAGCGAAGGCGATATCGGTCGCCTTCGGGTCCATCGGCGCCAGGAATTCGGCGAACACCGCCATGGCCAGCAGCAGCACGACCAGGCAAAGCCCAGCCATGCCCGTCCAGGAACGCTTCAGGCGGCGCCAGACAAGCGCGATATAGCTTTCGTTGCCGTGCGCGGATTCGGTTACGGTGCCTTCGGCCGGCGGCGGGGGTGAGGGATCGCGGGCCAGCATCTAGCGCTCTCCGAACTGGCGGATGCGGGGGTCGAGCAGCACGAGCAGCATGTCGGCGATGATGTTGCCGACGATCAGCGTCGCCGACAGCACCATCATGAAGGTCGCCGTGACATAGACATCGCCCACCGCCATTGAACCGACGATCGCCGGGCCGACCGTCGGCAGCGCGAAGATGATCGCCGTCTCGATCTCGCCGGTGAGCATATAGGGCAGCACCACGCCCTGATACATCACCAGCGGGTGCAGCGCATTGGGCACGGCGTGCCGCATGACCACCGCGCCGCCGGTCAGGCCCTTGGCCTTGGCCGTCTCGACATATTGCATGTTCAGCGTGTCGAGCAGGTTGCCGCGCATGACGCGCATGTTGTAGGCGAGGCCGCCGAAGGTCGCGATCGCCACCACCGGCCAGACATGTTTGACCAGGTCGACGAACTTCGCCCACGACCACGGCGCGCCGCCATATTGCGGCGAGAAGAACGAGCCGATCTCGGAGACGTTGAACTGGAAGACCAGCAGATAGACGATGACCAGCGCCATCAGGAAGCGCGGCACCGTCATGCCGAGGAATGAGATCGCCGAAAGCGTCGAGTCGATCCAGCTATACTGCCTTGTCGCCGCCCATATGCCGAAAGTGATGCCGAGCACAGAAGCGAGCAGATGGCAGACCAGCGCCAGAAGCAAGGTGCGCGGCAGGCGTTCGCCCACCACATCGGCCACCGGCTTGTTGTAGTAGAGGCTGTAGCCGAAATCGCCGCGCGTGACGATGCCGCCGATCCAGTTGAGATACTGGACGGGCAGCGGCTTATCGAGGCCATGTTCTTTCCGATAGGCCTGGGCCTGCGCGTCCGCCTCGGCGTAGGAAGCGCCGCCCTGGTTGATGAGCTGCGATTTGATGTAGTCCGCATAATCGCCGGGCGGCGCCTGGATGATGGCGAAGGTGACGAGGCTCAAGATGGCGAGGACGGGGATCGCCGACGCTATGCGCATGAGCAGGAATCGCAGCATGGACGGTCCGCTTCCTTTCTGGCCGATCGCGCATTCGATGCGTTTGGAGGATCTGCTTTGTCCGGCCGCGCCGCAACGCGGGCCGGCC
>NZ_JAIUIM010000047.1:0-32491 GCF_020165615.1 Mesorhizobium sp. BH1-1-5 | reverse complement strand
GCCTTTCCCCAAAACCGCCTAACCGCTCTAGTGTGCGCAGCCGTACGATCAACCAAGGTTACAACATCCGCATGCCGACATCCCCAACAATCCTGGCGCTGGGCGGCGCCCATATCGACCGCCGCGGCCAGGTCTCGGGCACTTATGTGCCGGCCGCCTCCAACCCCGGCATGATGCGCGAGGACGTCGGCGGCGTCGTTTTCAACGCGCTGCGCAGCGTGGTGAAGCGCGGCGTGTCGGCCTCGCTGATCTCGGTCCGCGGCGGCGATGCGGCCGCGGACACAGTTGCCTCGGCGATCGACAATGCCGGAATAGCGGACCTCTCGGTGGTGTTCCTCGACCGCACGACGCCGAGCTACACGGCGCTGATCGACGCCGAAGGCGAATTGATCGTCGGGCTGGCCGACATGGCGCTCTATGACCTCGCCTTCCCCAAGCAAATAAGGCGCGCCAAGGTGCGCGAGGCGGTCGGCGCCGCGGACGCCATTCTGTGCGACGCCAACCTGCCGACGGCGGCGCTGGAGCGCTTGGTGGCGCTTGCCGGCGACCGGCCGATCTTCGCCATCGCCGTCTCGCCGGCCAAGGTCGTTCGCCTGACGCCGCTGCTCGACCAGCTGTCGGTGCTTTTCATGAACCGCCGCGAAGCCGCCGCGCTGGTCGGCGCCGAATTGTCCGGAGAAGCCCTTGTCGACGCGCTCAGGCGAATTAACCTGAACGCCGGCGTGATTACGGCCGGCAGCGCTCCGGTGCTGGGCTTCGACGGCACCGGCATCTTCGAGATCGCGCCGCCCGCGCCGCGCAAGATCGCCGACGTGACCGGCGCCGGCGACGCGCTGACCGGGGCGACGGTTGCCGCCTTGCTGCGCGGCCTGCAGCTGCCCGCTGCGCTGCGTGAGGGCGTTGCCGCGGCAATGCTCGCCATCGAGAGCCCTCAGGCCGTGCCGTCCTTCACGGCAGGCAACTTCACGCAGGCGCTTGCCCTTGTGCCGGAGGCACAGGAGGTGGCATAGGGCCACCAAATATGCCGAGGCAATCCCTTCGGATCGGAGACATACAATGACGCCGCAAACCGCCCGCCCCTTCGTCGACATCCACCCGCCTGTGGCGGAGGCGCTTGCCGCCGGCCGGCCCGTGGTGGCACTGGAAAGCACCATCATCACCCACGGCATGCCCTACCCCGACAATGGCGCGATGGCGGCCAAGGTCGAGCAGATCATCATCGAAGGCGGCGCGGTGCCGGCGACGATCGCCGTGGTCGACGGCCGCATCAAGATCGGCCTGTCCGACGGCGAGCGCGAATCGCTTGCCATGACCGGCGACGCCATGAAGCTGTCGCGCGCCGATCTCGGCTTCGCGGTCGCTCAAAAGCGCACCGGCGGCACCACGGTGGCGGCAACCATGATCGCCGCGCATATGGCCGGCATAAAGGTCTTCGCCACCGGCGGCATCGGCGGCGTCCACAAGGGCGCGGAAAAGAGTTTTGATATCTCGGCCGACCTCGATGAGCTGGCACGCACCCCGGTCATCGTCGTCTCGGCCGGCGCCAAGGCGATCCTCGACATCGAAAAGACGCTGGAAGTGCTGGAGACGCGCGGCGTGCCGGTCATCGGCCATGGCTGCGAGACCATGCCCGCCTTCTGGTCGAGGCAGTCGCCCTTCCGCGCGCCGCTGACGCTCAATGCGCCTGAAGACATCGCGCATTTCTACCGCACAAGGCAAGCGCTGGGCTTGGGCGGCGGCATTCTGGTCGCCAATCCAGTGCCGCAGAACGACGAAATCCCGGCTGACGAAATGGCCGGCTACATCCAGGCCGCGCAGAAGGCCGCCGAAGCGCTCAACGTCACCGGCAAGGCGGTCACGCCGTTCCTTTTGTCGAAGATCCTGGAACTCACCGGTGGCCGCAGCCTCAAGACCAACATCGCGCTGGTCGAGAACAACGCGCGGCTGGCGGCGGAGATTGCTAAGGCGCTATAAAGGCACGCGGCGAAGCCCCTCACCCCGATTGCCAAGGCCGAATTGCGAAGAGCAATTCGGGGCAATCCGACCTCCCCGAGGGGAGAGGAGCTGCTAGCGCCTGCGCCAACCTCTTCTCCCCAGCGGGTAGAAGGTGGCCGCGAAGCGGCCGGATGAGGGGGCGGCCTCGACGTGCTCTTCACAAGCGTTTCAACAGCCGGCCAATCACTTCCCCGCCCGTCTCCCAGCCTCATAGGCGCGCCGCGCCCACACCGCCATCTCGTCCGGATCGTCGAAGGCGTCGTCGGGAATGCTCCAATACGGCATCGCCACCTCCTTGCCGTGGCGCGAGCCGGTATAGGTCCACTGGCGGCAGCTGGCGGCTTCGAAATCGGGAATCGTTTCCTCGTCCGCCTTGAGTAGCAATTCGCCGCGCACGACGACCGCGACGATGACGCCGTGGCAATAGATGCCCTTGCCGCCGAACAGCTTGCGGATGCTGATCGGGCCAAGGCTTTCGAACAGTTCTTCAAGGCGGGCATTGTCCATGCCGCATCATCTCATCCGGCATCGGCCTTGTCATTGCCGCAACCAAGAGCATGCTGACAGGTTGAGACCTGGAAACGGAGATCCCGCCATGCCCATCCTGCTCAAAGGCTCCTGCCGCTGCGGCGCCGTCCGCTTCGAGGTAGAAAGCCACACGCCGGTGCCCTTCATGCTCTGCTACTGCTCGATTTGCCGCAAGCAGCAAGGCGGCGGCGGTTTCGCCATCAATCTCGGCGCCGCCTATGAGACGATGAACATCAGGGGCAAGCGCAGCCTCGGCGTCTATCGCGCCGAGATCGAGGATGACGAGCATCCGCATTGCGAGGTGTCGACCGGCGAGCGCAATTTCTGCCGGAAATGCGGCTCGGCGCTCTGGCTCTACGACCCGACCTGGCCGGAGCTTGTGCATCCCTTTGCCTCGGCGATCGACACCGACCTGCCGACACCACCCGAAAAGGTGCATCTGATGCTGAAATACAAGGCGAACTGGGTCGAGCCGGTGGTCGGCAGACGAGACAAGGTGTTCGACGTCTATCCCGAGGAATCGATCGCGGATTGGCACAAGCGAACAGGGATGTGGGTAGATTAGCTTCCTTCTCGCCGTTGGACGGGAGAAAGAAGAATTCAGGAAGCGCGCGCCTCTGCAAGCGCCTTGAGGTCCGCCGGCTTCAATTCGACGGATTCGCCGCAGCCGCAGGCCGAGCTCTGGTTCGGGTTCTTGAAGGTGAAGCCGGTGCGCAGCGTCGTCTGCTCGAAATCCATCTCGGTGCCGAACAGGAAAAGCGCAGCTTCGGGCGCGACATAGACATGCGCGCCGTCACGCTCGATATGGTCGTCCTTCGGGTTCGGCTGCGTCACCAGGTCGACCGTGTATTCCATGCCGGCGCAGCCGCCCTTCTTGATGCCGAGGCGGATGCCATGCGCGTTGTCGCGCGCAGCCACGATCTCGCGCACGCGGTCGGCGGCCCTGTCGGTCATCGTGATGACGGCGAAGCGTCCCATGTCATTCTCCACGTTCACGCAGGTTCAAGGCCCACGGAATGAGTCTGCCCTTAAGATGGTGAACTTTCACCTAGCGTGCAAGTCAAGCTCAATACCACCCGACCGCGACCTGCGCCTCTTCCGACATCCGGTCCGGCGTCCAAGGCGGATCGAAGGTCATTTTCACCTCGACGCCTGACACACCTTCGACGGCGCCGACGGCGTTCTCGACCCATCCAGGCATTTCGCCGGCCACCGGACAGCCTGGCGCGGTCAGCGTCATGTCGATCTTGACTGAGCGGTCGTCCTCGATGTCGATCTTGTAGACGAGGCCGAGCTCGTAGATGTCGGCCGGGATTTCCGGATCGTAGACCGTCTTCAGCGCCGAGACGATGTCGTCGGTCAGCCGCGCCAGCTCCTCGGCGGGGATCGCCGAGGCCGAGACAATGCCGTTCGCTGCGGTCTCTGCGGTGGTGCTCACATCGTCCATCATCGTCACCCGAAGAACTTTCGCGCCTTTTCCAGCGCCTCGGCCAAGGCGTCGACCTCGGCCCTGGTATTATACATGCCGAATGATGCCCTGCATGTGGAGGTCACGCCGAAGCGTTTCAACAGCGGCTGGGCGCAATGCGTGCCCGCGCGGACGGCAACACCCTGCCTATCAATGACCATCGACACGTCATGCGCATGGATACCCTGCAATTCGAACGAGATGATGGCGCCTTTGCCGGGCGCGTCGCCGAAGATGCGCAACGAGTTGATCGCGCGCAGCCGCTCATGCGCGTAAGTCTTGAGGTCCGCCTCGTGTGCTGCGATCCGTTCACGGCCGACCTTCTCCATATAGTCGAGCGCGGCGCCCAGGCCGATCGCCTGCACGATCGGCGGCGTGCCTGCTTCGAAGCGATGCGGCGGCTCGTTGTAGGTGACGATGTCCTCCGTCACCTCCTCGATCATCTCGCCGCCGCCCATGAAGGGCCGCATCTCTTCCAGCCGATCCTTCTTGCCGTAGAGCACGCCGATGCCGGACGGGCCGTAGACCTTGTGGCCGGTGAAGACGAAGAAATCGCAGTCGAGGTCCTGCACGTCGATCGGCATGTGGACGGCGCTCTGGCTGCCGTCGACCAGCACCGGAATTCCTCGCGCATGCGCGATGCGCACGATCTCCTTGATCGGCGTCACCGTGCCCAGCGCATTCGACATCTGCGTGATGGCGACGAGCTTGGTGCGGTCGGTCAGGCGCTTCTCGAATTCCTCGATGTGGAAGGCGCCGAGATCGTCGACCGGCACCCAGACGAGCTTCGCGCCCTGCCGCTCGCGGATGAAATGCCAGGGCACGATGTTTGAATGGTGCTCCATGATCGACAGCACGATCTCGTCGCCCTCGCCGATGCGCGGCATGCCATAGCCATAGGCGACCGTGTTGATCGCGGAGGTGGTGTTGGAGGTGAAGACGATGTTGTCGGTGCTCGGCGCGTTGAGGAAACGCTGTACGGATTTGCGCGCGTTCTCATAGGCATCCGTCGCGGCGTTCGACAGGAAATGCAGGCCGCGATGGACGTTGGCGTATTCCTGGGAATAGGCGTGCTGGATGGTGTCGAGCACGATCTGCGGCTTCTGAGCCGAGGCGCCATTGTCGAGATAGACCAGCGGCTTGCCGTAGACCTCGCGCGACAGGATCGGGAAGTCGCGGCGGATCGCCTCGACGTCATAAGGAGTGGTTTCGATCTTCTGGTCCACAGCAATCAACCTTCCAATGTGGCTCCCCCTCACCCGACCTCCGCTTCGCTCCGGCCACCCTTTCCCCGGCGGGGAGAGGAGGTCGCCAACGTCGCCGTATGCCTCTTCTCCCCTCGGGAGAAGGTGGCCGCAAAGCGGCCGGATGAGGGGGCGCGGCTTTCGCCTGTGCCGCTACCCGTGCGTCAAAAACCAGCCGTCGAGCCGCTCTTCCAGCGCTTCGACCAGCGCTTCGTCGTCCAGTTCCTCGATCACTTCGGCCACGAATGCCTTCACCAGAAGGCCCCGCGCCGACTTCTCGTCGATGCCGCGAGCCATCAGGTAGAACAGATGGTTGTGGTCGATCTCGGTGACCGTCGCGCCATGGCCGCAGACGACGTCGTCGGCGAAGATCTCCAGCTCCGGCTTGGTCGAGAACTCGCCGTCATCCGACAGAAGCAGCGTGTTGCAGGCCATCTTGGCGTTGGTCTTCTGCGCGTATTGATGCACGTTGATGCGGCCCTGGAAGACGCCACGCGCCTTGCCGGTCACCACATTGCGGATCACTTCCGTCGAGGTCGTGTGCGGCACCGCATGGTCGAGCACCATGGTGGTGTCGGTATGCGTGTCGCCGGCAAGAAGGTTGATGCCGCGCAATTTGAAGTCGGCGCCCTCGCCCGTCGTCCTGACGACCACCTCCTGGCGCACCAGATTGCCGCCGGCATTCATCACGAACAGCGTCAGCTTGGCATCCTTGCCGATATGCGCCTTGAACTGGGCGAGATGCGTGGCCGTCTCCGGCTGCTCCTGCACGATCAGCCAGGTTACTTCCGCGCCGTCGCCAACCACGAGCTGGCTGACCGAAGAGACGAGCGCCTCGTCGCCCTCGCCCGCCTGGCGCTCGACGATGACCGCCTTGGCGCCGGCCCCGACACGCGTCAGCAGCCGCACATGCGACTGGCCGCCGGCCTGGAGGTTCTGCAATTCGACCGGCTTTTCCAGCTCGGCGCCGTCGGCGATATCGACGAAATAGCCGTCGGCGACGAAAGCGGTGTTGAGCGCGCCGATCGCGTCGTCGCTGCCGTATGGGTCCAGTCCCGGAGCCACGCTGCCATCGGTGAGCTTTTCCGACAGGCGCTGCACGGTGACGCCTTCGACCTCCGGCGCCTTGGCGCTGGAGACGCCGTTCAGCACCGGCAGCACCGCCGAGCCTTCAAGGATCGGTGCCAGCGCCTTGACGACGGCGCCGGCCTCGAAAGCCGGAACCTTGGTCAGCAGCCGGCGCAGGTCGGTGTAATGCCAGGATTCGACGCGCCGCGTCGGCAGGCCGTGCTTGATCGCCTCGATCGCGTCGTCGCGCTTGACCATCACCGCGCCGTCGCCCGGCAGCAGCGACAGCCGCTCGCCGAAGGCATCGATCAGCGCCGTCTCGGCCAATGTCCGCTGGGGCTGTGCGTGCATGTTCATTGTTCTTGCCTCGACCGCTCCCATCTCACGCGGCTTCGCCGATCACGCCGGCATAGCCATTGGCCTCGAGATCGAGCGCCAGCGACTTGTCGCCCGACTTGATGACCTGACCCTTGTAGAGCACGTGCACACTGTCCGGCACGATGTGCTCGAGCAGACGCTGGTAGTGGGTGATGACGACGATGGCGCGCTCCGGCGAGCGCAGCGCGTTGACGCCGTCCGAGACGATCTTCAGCGCGTCGATGTCGAGGCCGGAATCGGTCTCGTCGAGCACGCAGAGCTTTGGCTCCAAGAGCTTCATCTGCAGGATCTCGGCGCGCTTCTTCTCGCCGCCGGAGAAGCCGACATTGAGCGGCCGCTTCAGCATGTTCATGTCCATGCTGAGCGAGGCCGCGGCCTCCTTCACGCGCTTCAGGAATTCCGGAACCTTCAGCGGCTCCTCGCCGCGCGCCTTGCGCTGCTCGTTCATGGCCACCTTCAGGAATTCCATGGTCGCCACGCCGGGTATCTCCATCGGATACTGGAAGGCGAGGAAGATGCCCGCGGTGGCGCGCTCGGCCGGATCCATTTCCAGGATCGACTGGCCGTTATAGAGGATGTCGCCCTCGGTCACCTCATAGTCCTCGCGGCCGGCGAGGATGTAGGACAGCGTCGACTTGCCCGAACCGTTCGGGCCCATGATGGCGGCGACCTCGCCGGCTTTCACCGTGAGATTCAGGCCGCGGATGATCTCGGTGCCGTCATCGACGATGCGGGCATGCAAATTCTTGATCTCAAGCATAATCTCTTCCTGAATATCGTATTGCGGTCAGCCGACCGAACCCTCGAGGCTGATGCCGATCAGCTTCTGCGCCTCGACCGCGAACTCCATCGGCAGTTGCTGGATGACGTCCTTGACGAAGCCGTTGACGATCAGCGCGATCGCCTCTTCCTCGGGGATGCCGCGCTGCATGACGTAGAACTTCTGGTCCTCGGAGATCTTCGACGTCGTCGCCTCGTGCTCGAACTTCGCCGTCGCGTTCTTGGCTTCCATATATGGCACGGTGTGCGCGCCGCACTGGTCGCCGATCAGCAGCGAATCGCAATTGGTGAAGTTGCGGGCGTTAGCCGCCTTGCGATGCGCCGAGACCTGGCCGCGATAGGTGTTCTGCGAGAAGCCGGCGGCGATGCCCTTGGAGATGATGCGGCTCGACGTGTTCTTGCCGAGATGGATCATCTTGGTGCCGCTATCGACCTGCTGGTAGCCGTTCGAGACCGCGATCGAATAGAATTCGCCTTGGGAATCGTCGCCGCGCAGGATGCAGCTCGGATATTTCCAGGTGATGGCCGAGCCGGTCTCGACCTGCGTCCACGAGATCTTCGAGCGGTCGCCGCGGCAGTCGCCACGCTTGGTGACGAAATTATAGATGCCGCCCTTGCCCTCGGCGTCGCCCGGATACCAGTTCTGCACAGTCGAGTACTTGATCTCGGCGTCGTCGAGCGCGATCAGCTCGACCACCGCGGCATGCAGCTGGTTCTCGTCGCGTTGTGGCGCCGTGCAGCCTTCGAGATAGGAGACGTAAGCCCCCTCCTCGGCGATGATCAGCGTGCGCTCGAACTGGCCGGTGTTCTTCTCGTTGATGCGGAAATAGGTCGACAGCTCCATCGGGCAGCGGACGCCCTTCGGCACGAAGACGAACGAGCCGTCTGTGAACACCGCGGAATTCAGCGTCGCGTAGAAATTGTCCGAGGTCGGCACGACCGAGCCCAGGTACTTCTTGACCAGTTCCGGATGCTCGCGGATCGCTTCCGAGATCGAGCAGAAGATGACGCCGGCCTTGGCGAGCTCTTCCTTGAAGGTGGTGACCACCGAAACGGAATCGAAAACGGCGTCGACCGCGACCCGGCCGGATTTATAGACGTTGTCGCCGACCTCTTCTTCGTCCGTGTCAGCCGCCCCGGTCTTCTGCACGCCGGCCAGGATTTCCTGTTCCTTGAGCGGGATGCCGAGCTTCTCATAGACCTTGAGCAACTCAGGATCGACTTCGCTCAGCGACTTCGGGCCTGGCGTGCTCTTCGGCGCGGCGTAGTAATAAATGTCCTGGAAGTTGATCTTCGGATAGTGGACGCGCGCCCAAGTCGGCTCTTCCAGCGTCAGCCAGCGGCGATAGGCCTCCAGACGCCATTCCAGCATCCAGTCCGGCTCATCCTTCTTGGCCGAGATGAAGCGAATGATGTCTTCGCTCAGGCCCTTGGGGGCCTTGTCCATCTCGATCTCTGTCTGGAATCCGTATTTATACTGGTCGACGTCGATCTTTCGAACCCGATCGATCGTCTCCTGCACAGCAGGCATAAGCGTTCTCCATCCACGCCAGGGTCAAGGCCCGACAGTTTTCAAACTATGGCACCGCCGAAATCGTGCCCCAGATGGGACTCGCGGCGGAGTAAGTTCCATATAGTGCGTGTCCGCCGGAAATTCACCCGGCCAGGACAAAACGCACGGCTCTACCAGGCCGTATGGCCTGAATTCATCTTTGCCGCTGTCAGGCGGCTTCTTCCTTGCCCGCGCGGCGAGCGACGATCCCGGCCAGCGCCGCCCGGAAAGCCTCGATATCCTCGGCGCCGGTCGCGCGACCGATCGACACGCGCAAGGCGCCCAGGCTCTCGCCATGGCCCATCGCCTTCAGCACATGGCTCGGTCCGACTTTTCCCGACGAGCAGGCCGAACCCGCCGACAATGCGACGCCGGCGAGATCGAAAGCGATTTGCGCCGTCTCGGCCTTGATGCCGGGAATAGCGAAGAATGTCGTGTTGGCAAGCCTTGGTGCCGCCGTTCCAAAGATTTCCGCGTCCGGCGCGAGGCCGCGCACGATCGCCTCGACCGCGTCGAGCCGCTGCGCGATGGCGTCCATGCCGTCGAGACCGGTCAGCGCGGCGCGCGCGGCGGCGCCGAAACCCGCGATCCCGGCGACATTTTCCGTGCCGGCGCGATGACCCTTCTCCTGGCCGCCGCCATTGATCAGCGGCCGCGGCATCATCAGGTCGGACGCGGCGATGATCGCGCCGACGCCCTTCGGACCGCCGATCTTGTGCGAGGACAGGATCAGGTAATCGGCATAAGGAACTGACATATCGAGCGGAATCCGCCCGGCAGCCTGCACGGCGTCGACCACCAGCAGCCCGCCGGCGGCCTTGACGATTTCGGCGATGCGACCGACCGGCTGGACAACGCCGGTCTCGTTGTTGGCGGCATGGATCGCCACCAGCGGCAGGCCGGCGTCCTTGTCATGCGCGGCAAGCGCGGCGACCAGCGCACCGAGATCGGCAATGCCGTTCCGGTCGACGCCGACCTTCGTCACCTGTGCTGCCGCAAATCGCCCGCCATTCAGGATGCAGGGATGGTCTGCCGCCGAGACATAGAGGTGGCTCATGCGGATGGCGCCGCGCCCCATCTGCCAGTCGGGCCTAAGCAGCGTCGAAGCCGCCTCGGTGGCGCCGGAGGTGAAGACGACATGTTCCGGTCGGGCGTTGACCAGCCGCGCCACGTCGCGGCGCGCATCCTCGACCAGTCGGCGCGAGGCGCGGCCTTCGGCGTGGACGGATGACGGGTTGGCGGCATCGAGCGCGGTGACCATCGCCGCCCGCGCTTCCGCAATGAGCGGCGCGCTGGCGTTGTAGTCGAGATAGGCGCGGGTTGCGGCCATTTTCGCTCAGTTCGTCCTTTCGCCAACTATCCCGCGAGGATAGCGCGTTATTTCCTTGAAATTGCAAGGCAAGCCGTCCTATTTACCCGGCTTGCGGCGTGGGCGGCCAAACCATTGCGTTTCGGCTGCCCAGTTTTGAACAATTCTAAACTAGCTTCTAGGAAGACGCTCGCCCGGCGTCAAGGCCGCAGAAAAGCTGGGACCAGAAGAGTTCCGGGGTAGCGCCTTCGTATGCCACGTGGAGTATTTTATGCCTGAGGTCATTTTCGCCGGTCCGGCTGGTCGCCTGGAGGGACGTTACCAACCCTCGAAGGAAAAGAGCGCCCCGATCGCCATCGTGCTGCATCCGCACCCGCAGTTCGGCGGCACGATGAACAACAAGATCGTCTACGACCTCTTCTACATGTTCCAGAAGCGCGATTTCACCACGCTGCGCTTCAATTTCCGCGGCATCGGCCGCAGCCAGGGCGAGTTCGACCACGGCACCGGCGAATTGTCGGACGCGGCCGCGGCCCTCGACTGGGTGCAGTCGCTGCATCCGGATTCCAAAAGCTGCTGGGTCGCCGGCTATTCCTTCGGATCGTGGATCGGCATGCAGCTTCTGATGCGCCGCCCGGAAATCGAGGGTTTCATCTCGGTGGCACCTCAGCCCAACACCTATGACTTCTCCTTCCTGGCGCCTTGCCCGTCATCCGGCTTGATCATCCATGGCGACGCCGACAAGGTGGCGCCACCCAAGGACGTGCAGGGCCTGGTCGACAAGCTGCACACGCAAAAGGGCATCACCATCACCCAGAAGACGATTCCCGGCGCCAACCACTTCTTCGCCAACGATTCCGAGCTGCTGCTCCAGGAATGCGCCGACTATCTCGATCGGCGGCTGGCCGGCGAGCTCGCCGATCCACGGCCGAAGCGGCTGCGCTAGGCAATTCCAGGAAAGTGTGAGTGGTTAGGCTCGGCGACCTCGCCGTGGCCTTCCGTCTGGAATTGCGTAAAAAACAAAGAGATAGAGCGGTTCGCCGTTTCCATGAAAGGGTGAACCTCGCTAGCGCGGAACGCTGCGAAATCCGGGCGCTTTAATGGGTCTGCGTTCTGTCGGCGCCGATCTCGCCGCCCTCAACCAGGCCGGCCATCGAAATTCTGCCTCTTGGCGCGTTGGACGGTTTCAGCCGGAATGTCCGCTTGCGCACCGGCAGCTTCGAGCCTGTCTGGCGGAAGATGAAGCCGAGCCGGGCGAACACCAGCCCCGAGACCACCGCAAACGCCAGCCCGAGGCCGAAGCCTGCGACCGTGTCGCTGGGATAATGCGCGCCGACGAAGACGCGGGTCGAAGCGATGCAGGCGGTGACCACCAGCGAGATGTACCAACGTCTTGGGAACAGCAGCAGCAGGATGCCGAACACCGCGCCCATCGTCGTGGCATGGCCGGAGGGGAAACCGGCAAAGCGCGCGTCCATGGCGAAAGGATGCAGCGACAGGACGCCGAAACTGTCGAAATAAAGCGGCCGGGCGCGGCCGATGCCGTATTTCAACACGTTGACCGCCAGACCGGACAAGCCGACGGCGCAGAGCACCAGGAAGGCGAAACAGGTCCAGTTGTAGACGACCATCCGGCCATGCCGGGACAGACCGCGCCAGTCCGTCAGATTGGCGGTGACGAGGCAGAGCGCTGCCGGAATGAGGTACCAGCCGCCCAAGCCGAATTGCGTGAAAAAATCGGTGAAGCGCACGAAGCCGGGTGACCATTCGCCGCGCATCTCGCCGGCGCCGGCATCGAGGCGCAGGAAGACCGCCACGGTGACCAGCGCCCAGGCCAGCAGCCAGACGCCCCATAGAATCCTAGGATAGCGCGCCGGCCGCACGGCAAAGCGTCGCCTGACGATCGTCATCGTGTCGCGGAAATTGCCGAGCGAGCGGCGGTAGAGGGCAAGGGGCGCGGCGGACATGCTAGAGCATGATGCCGAAAAGTGTGCGGCGGTTTTCGGGCGACATCATGCTCTATCTCTTTGATTCAGAGCCGGATTCAGATTTCAGGTCGTTTTTGACCTGAAATCATCCGGCTCTGGTCGCGAGCTTATAGGGGCATTCTATGCCCGACGCTATTCATCACGGCGCCACCCGGTAAAGGCCGAGCGAGAGCTTGTCTCCTGACGAATAGTTGATCCCGTCGATCTCGGTCAGTCGCTTCGCCGACTTGCCCTGGGCGGCCAGCACGTCGGCAAGATGCTGCTCGTCCTTGATCGGCGCCAGCCCAAGCGCGCAGGATGGATCGGTCAGCAGATGCCGCGCCACACCCTCGACGTCGGTCAGCACGGTCTTGGTGCCGACCAGGAAGACCAGGCTGGGCTCCTGGAACTTCGCCGAGGCAAGCACGGTGGTGTCGCAAAGACGGTTGGCCTCGACCGCGGCCTTGATGGCGGGGCTCAGCCAGATCGGCTTCAGCGACGGCGCGATGACGCCGAAGAGCAGGCTGAAGGTGATGCCGGCGCCGACCGCGATCGCGGCAATGCGCGAAAGCGGCACCTGCAATTGCCGCGGGAAGGCAAGATAACCGGTGACCAGAGCGGCGATCGCCGCAGGTATGCTCCACCAGGAGAAGGCCTTGGCCAGATAAAGCGGCGCGCCGACGCAGACCACGGCAAGGCCGATCGCCACCACGGCAAGGCCGAAGGCAGTTGCCCACCACAGCCAAGTCTGCCAGCGCTTCAGCGGCGCATTGGCCTGGTCCGCCGGCAAGGTGAGCAGCCAGCCGATAAGCAGCGCCATGCCCGGATAGGCCGGCATGACATAATGCGGCAGCTTGGTCGGGATCGCCTCGAACACCAGCCAGAACGGAATGTACCAGGCGAGACAGAAGCGCAGGCGCGGATCGTCCCGGAAACGGTTGATCGCCTGCAGGCCGGCGCCGACCGCGATCAGCCCGAAGGGCCACATGAACAGCGAATAGGTCAGCATGTAGAAGCCGGGCGGCAGGCCGTGCGATTCCTCGCCTTGCGCCACCTTGTTCAGCATGTCCTTGCCGACTGCTTCCTGGAAGAAGGCGCCGCCGCTCTTCCAAGTGATGAGGATCAGCCAGGGCAGCACGATCGCGAGCACGATCAGGACGCCGCGCGCCAGCTTCATCTTCAGCAGCCAGCGCCAGTCGCGGTCGAAGGCAAAGAGCGCCGCGGCCGTCAGCAGCGACAAGAGCGGCGAGACAGGCCCCTTGATGAGGATGCCCAACCCCTGCGCAATCCAGAAGATCCACGGCAGATGCCCGGGTACCGGCTCGTTGCGCTTTGCCGCCCAATAGACCTGCGCCAGCGCGCCTTGCGCCATCACGCAGCAGGCGAGCAGCATCGCGTCGGTCTTGGCGTCGCGCCCCTCGAAGGCGGTGGCGAAGATCGCCGCCATCATCAGGCCGGCGGCCAGTCCGGCATTGGCGCCGAAGAGTTTTGTCCCGGTCCAGCCGATCCCGACGACGGCGAGCGCGATGCCCAGCATCGAAACCAGGCGATAGATCCAGATCGGCGCCGCGGCCCCCTCGCCGCTCAGCGCCACGGCCGCCGACTGCAGCCAGTAGATGCCGATCGGCTTCTTGTAGCGCGTGACGTCCTGCAGGCGGATATCGACATAATCGCCCGTCTCGACCATCTGCTTGGTAGCCTGGACGAAGCGGGCTTCGTCGCGATCCACCGGCGGCAGGCTGGCCAGCCCGCTGACGGTCATGACGATGCTGAACAGAAAGAGGAAGAGGTAGTTCCTGTTCATCGCGGGAGCTTTTCCGATCTGAAACTGCGGGATAGCCCCGTCGCGGTGCGCCTGTCTTTGCGCGGCGCTTCATTACGCCAGCGAGGAAGGTGAAGCAAGGACGGCTGCCCCACGCAACCAGGCGCAAAACCGCAAACCACTTTTGCTGATCGCGTGTTTGTTGGTTGAAGCGCGATCGGACGCAAAACCGGAAACCACTTTTGCTGATCGCGCTTGGATGCTAAACGCGCGCCTTCACATAAAGCATGGCCAAGTGCCCGGCGATCTCCAGGAAGAAAAAATGTCCGCCTTCAAATCCGATTTCCTGCGCATCATGAGCGAGCGCGGCTTCATCCACCAGATTTCGGATGAATCCGCCCTCGACCAGCTTTTCGCCAAGGAAACGGTGAGCGCCTATATCGGCTTCGATGCCACCGCGAAGAGCCTGCATGCCGGATCGCTGATCCAGATCATGATGCTGCACTGGCTGCAGCAGACCGGCCATCGGCCGATCGCGCTGATGGGCGGCGGCACCTCGATGATCGGCGATCCGTCCTTCAAGGACGAGGCGCGCAAGCTTTTGACCCCGCAGGACATCGACGACAATCTCGTCGGCATCCGCCGCAATTTCGCGCCTTACCTGAAATTCGGCAGCGGCCCCGGCGATGCGGTCATGGTCAACAACGCCGACTGGCTGATGCAGATCAACTACGTCAACTTCCTGCGCGATGTCGGCCGGCATTTCTCCGTAAACCGCATGCTCGCCTTCGATAGCGTGAAGCTGAGGCTCGACCGCGAGCAGTCGCTGTCCTTCCTCGAATTCAACTACATGATCCTGCAGGCCTACGACTTCGTGGAGCTCTACAAGCGTGTCGGCTGCCGGCTGCAGATGGGTGGTTCGGACCAGTGGGGCAATATCGTCAACGGCATCGACCTCGGCCACCGCATGGAAGGCGTGCAGCTCTTCGCCATGACCACGCCGCTGCTCACGACCTCGTCCGGCGCCAAGATGGGGAAGTCGGCGTCAGGCGCGGTCTGGCTCGATGGCGATATGCTCTCGCCCTACGAGTTCTGGCAATATTGGCGCAACACCGAGGACGCCGATGTCGGTCGCTTCCTGAAGCTCTACACGACCCTACCCTTGGACGAAGTCGCGCGCCTGGAAAAGCTCGGCGGCTCGGAGATCAATGAGGCCAAGAAGATCCTCGCCACCGAGATTACGGCCATGCTGCACGGCCGCGACGCAGCCGAGACCGCAAGCGAGACCGCGCGCAAGACCTTCGAGGAAGGCGCGCTCGCCGACACGCTGCCCAGTGTCGAGGTGGCAAGGTCCGACCTGGAGGCCGGGATCGGCATCCTCGCGCTGTTCGTCACCGCCGGGCTGGCCGGCTCAAACGGCGAGGCACGTCGCCATATCCAGGGCGGCGCCGTGCGCATCAACGACCAGCCGCTGACCGACGACCGGCGCGTCGTCACGCTTCAGGACCTCGGTCCGGAAGGCGTCATGAAGCTCTCGCTCGGCAAGAAGAAGCACGTGCTGGTGCGGCCGACCTGACCGGCCGCACCTTACTGCGCATTTTGGGACGGTTGCTGCCTGTACTCGAAGATCGAGCGGAATATGCCGGGCGCCACAACCGATAGCGGGTTGATGTTGAGCGTCGGCTTGTTGGCGTTGCCGCGCAGCCGGTAGGTGACGCCGATCAGGCCGCGGTCGCGCCCGTTGCCCAGCAGGGGCCCGAACAGCGGCAGTTCGCCGAAGATGCGGTTCAGCCCGTAGACCGGCATGAAGGTGCCGGTCATGTCCATGTTGTTGTTCGGGTCGTAGAGCGTGCCCTGGAAGGTCGTGCCGATGCGCGGGCCGCGCAGCAACCCGTTCGCCAGTTTCAGATAGCCGGAACCCTTGTCGATCTCGGCAAAGCCGCGCTCGAACTGTACCCTGGACGTGTCGATATTGCCCTTGACGGCCTCGTTCAGGCTGCGTGTATCGCCGGCCGGCGTGGTCGACACGATCGAGGCCAGCTTGGGCTCGTTGACGATATAGAAATTACTGGCGTCCACCTGCCCCTTCATCGGCCCGTCGGCGGCGCCAGACAGCGACAGCGTGATCGCGCCGCCTTCCATATGCTCGTAGACGTTGAGGAAACGCAGGATCGCGCCGGCATCGGCCGATTTCACCCTGAGCACGCGGCCGCCTTCGCTGGTCGTGTTGCTGATCGCGATTGCGGCGCCCGAGCTTGCCGCGGCGGTGACGTTGAGCCCGTTCACGCGCGACCCGGCGGCGCTGTACTCGAGCTTGAGGTTGGAAAGCACCTCGTCGTGGAAACCGGTCAGCGCTGCCACATCGGCGCTCACCGAGATCGCGTCGCTGCCGGCGCCCTTGGTGGCGGTATCGACGTCCGAGGTGAACTGCTTGATCAGCGAGCGGGCGTCGAGCGACACGCCGCTGACATCGACGGCGTAGCTCTTGCCGGCGCGCTTCACCGAAACGGCGACGTCGTCGCCTCTGTTCAACGCGACTTTGCTGAAGCGGGCCGCAGACAAAGCGCCATTGACCAGCGTCACATTGCCGTCGATCGAAAAGCTTTTTCCGTCGAGATCGAAGTCCGACAGCGTGGTAGTGCTGCCGGACTTCGCCATGTTGAAAGCAACCTTGGCGGGAATGCCGGCACCCTTGCTCCAGCCCGCCCAGGGAATGTCGAGCCTGGCATTGGTCAGGTCCGCCGAAACCTGCTGGGCGCCCTCGCCGCTCTTGTCGATCGCCACCTTGATCGTGCCCGAGAGCAGGTCCGACAGGCCGGGCATGCTGGCATTGCGCGTCTTGTCGTCGAGGATCAGCGCGACCTTGCGGCTGCGCGCCGGCCCGTCATCTTCAAGCGGCTCGACCAGGTCGAGCTCGGCCGGAATGCCGTTGAGCTTGGCTTCGGCGGAAATCACCGCCTGCTTCGGCCCGACGGTGATCGAGCCATTGGCGTCGGTCACCGTCTGGTCCTCGAAAGGCTTGGCCAAGGACAGACCCTGATAGTCGAGCGAAACCAGCCAATCGAGCTTCGAGGTATCCATGCCCCTGGTCAGCGGAATGTCCGCCCTGACGTGACCCGTGACGGCGCCGGAGAGGTCCTCGGGTGCCAGTCCGACATGGCGCATGGCATTGATCGGCTCGTAGGAAGCCAGCTCGGCGATCGCCGGCGCCTCGCCCGCAACGTCGATGTCGAGCCCACCGACCACAATCGGCAGGTTCGCGTTCTTGATCGTCAGCGTGCCGCCGCTTGCCGCCACGGTGCGGCCGCTCGGCATATAGACGCTGCCCGAGGAGAGCGCGATGTCGACATCGTTGCCGTGGAACGCAACGGCGCCGACGGCGTCGCGGATCGGCGGGATGCGCCCGGCGGTATCGAAACGCGATCCTTCGATCTGGAAACGGCCGAACACTTCGTCGCCGTTAAGCGGCACGCCGTTGCCCAGACGCCCCGGAACGATCTGGAACTGCAGGTTGGCGTCGGTCACCGTGCCGCCGAATAGATTTCCCAGCACCCAAAGCCGCGCGTTGCGGGCCGAGAACCACGGCCACAATTGCTTGACATGCGAGACCGGCATGTCGTGAACGTTGAGCGACAGCGATACTCCCGGCGGGCCGTTGTCGATGAAGGCGACCGTGGCGGCGCCCAGCACCTCGCCCGGTCCGCCGGAGCGCACGCCGATCTGCTCGGCGACGAGCTTGCGGCTCTTCGGCTGGTAGACCCCGGCGATACGGGCCAGGAACTGAAGCGCCGGTTCCGGCGATTCCGAAGGCGCCAGCGTCGAGCCGTCGCTGGTGAGGTCATAGCGGTAGGCCGGCTCCTCTCCCGCTGTTGCCGGCTTCGGCCCGATCGATCCGGCAAAGTCGAAGCTGGAGCGCCCGCTCCTGATCAGCAGCCGGTCGATCGAGATCTTGTTCGACCCGGCCACCAGCGTGGCATCGGCATCGACATCGGTCGGCAGCAGCCCGCGTTCGTCCAGGTCGAGCACCGAACCGGCGAGCGACAGCGAAGCCGCCAGGCGCGACGGGTTGTCGCCCGACGCTTCCGAGCCCGAAAGCTTCAACGCGATCGAACCCAGTTTGGCGCCATCGGCCGCCGGAGCGGTCCCGGTCGAACTGTCCTCGCCGGAGGGGCCGGCTATCTCGAGGTTGGCATCCAGCGACGAAATGCGCCTTGCCGTCGCATCGCGCGTCGCCGAGGCGGTCAAAGTCGCGTGCCTGCCGTCGACATCGGCATCGTAAGAAAGCTGGATGCTTCCCGTACCGGTCTGCGCGACTGTCGCCGAGGCGACGGTCACGCGCTTGACCAGCCCGGTGTCCGGCAGTTCGAACTCGACATTGCGCAGATCGATCTGGCGCATCGAGTCCTCGCGCACGGCATCCAGCGCGTCGTTGACGCCTGAAAACACCGCCGCCGACACTTTCTCCGGGTCGACAAGGCCGTCCTCGTTGCGCAGCGCCGCCGTCCAGTCGCCGCCGCCGGAGGGCATGGCGGCCACCACGATGTGGGCGTTGGAAAATCTGGCGCTGGTCAGCCGGACATCGCCGGAAAGCAGCGGCAGCAGGCGCATGCCGAAACGCACGCGCCCGATATCGGCCATCGGTTTGCCGTCGGCCGTCTTCAGGCCGACATCGCTCACCTGCAGGGCGACGAAGCTCGACCCGTCGAGCGTCAGTCGCGCCGCGCCGACAGTGACGTTGACATCGACGCCGGCCAGCTTCTCGATGGCTGTCTCGGCCTCGGCCCGAAGTCGTTCCGTGCCGATGCCCGAGGCGCCGAGGACGTAGACGCCCGCCGCCGCCAGAAGCACGAACGCGCAAAGCCCGGCAAACACGCGACCGAGAATATGGAAGCGCCGACGCACCGCCGCGCGGCCAAGCGGCGGCACGCTGCACGCGGACGGAAGTGCTGCCAGGTCGGTGATCTCGTCACGCCTGAACCTGATCTTCTCGTGCTGCGGTTCTTCCTGATCCAAGCAATATTCCGTTGTGACGAACTCGTCGTGGACGAATCCCCGCTTCACGTTATATCGATGATTTCCCGCGCGTAACCGCAAACAAGGACATCGATATGGCTGATCTCGAAGTGGGCGACGCAGCACCCCAATTCGATCTTCCGCGTGACGGCGGGGACTCCCTCAGTCTCGCTGCGTTCCGGGGCAAGCCCGTTGTACTCTACTTCTATCCGCAGGACGACACCACAGGTTGCACCAACGAGGCGATCGGCTTCTCGCAGTTGAAGCCGGAGTTCGAGAAGGCCGGTGCCGCGGTCATTGGGCTATCGCCCGATAGCGTCAAGAAACATGACAAATTCAAGGCGAAGTACGATCTCACCGTCGACCTCGTCGCCGATGAGGAGCGCAAGGTGATCGAGGCCTATCATTTGTGGGTCGAGAAGACGATGTACGGGCGCAAATACATGGGTGTCGAGCGCGCCACCTTCCTGATAGGCAAGGACGGCCGCATCGTCCGCATCTGGCGCCAGGTTCGCGTCAAAGGCCATGCCGAAGCGGTACTCGAGGCCGTGCGCGCACTCTGAGCGTCGCCAAAGCCCACCAAAGCAATCGACAATTATGGTCGTTACTCGTCAGGTGCCTCGGCCTTCGGCTGCCGCCGCGTCCTCCAGGATTTCGAAACATGGCTCACTTGATCGGCCAGCGCGGCAAGATTGCCACGCAAGCCGCGCGCACCCATCATGGACGACAGCGTGACTGATTGCGTGGCGAAGCGCCGCTTGAAATCCTCGCCGCCGCAGAGAAAATCAATCGTGGCAAGGCCACGGTCGAACGACCATTGGATATAGTCCATCATCAGCACCATACCCGGCGAGGCGCGCTCGTATTCGGGATCATAGGTGGTGACGAAAGCCATCATCGTGCCTTGCTGCTCGAAATTGATCGAGACAGCGACGATCGTGTCGTCAAGCTCCAGCACGAAGATGCGCAACAGCCCGAGGTCGGCCAGCACCGAAATAAGCGCGGCGAGAACCGGCGAGCCCTTATCGAACAGATCCGAGGCACGACCATGGCGAGCGAGCCAGAGGCGCTTCAACGTCGCGACGCGCTCGAGCACCGGCTCGCGCGGATCCTCCGCATCCAGCAGCCGGAAACGCAATGCACCGCTTTCTTCCATGAGCTTGCGGCCACGGCGATAGTTCTGCCGGCCCTTCTTGGACAACGTCTCGAACCATTCCGGCCCACGCTGCCAGGAGCCAGCGACACGATAGCTGATTTCAGTGCGGTGATTGGGCCGGAGCGCCTTGCCATGAGCCGGTTCCAGCAGGGCATGAACACCGGCATCCGGTAGCAGACGGTTGAGATAGATCAGGTCGAAGCCACCCTGGTCGAAAACATACTGCCAAAGGCGGGAGATCGCCCGCGGGTCGCTGTCAGGTGCAACCAGCGCGTCGCCATAGTCACTGTGATCCTTCGCCGCCCATTCGAGTATGCGGATGCCGGAACGCCTGAAGGTCGCGAGCGCTATCACGCCATCGAGCCGGTCGCCGTTCCAGGCAAGCCCGATCCTGAGCGCGCGCCGCTCCTGCTGCGGGGTGGTGCGCCACCAGGCCGCGATCCAGTCCGGGTGCTGGAAGACAAGCCCGCCAGCCCGCTGCCAGAGCGCGCTCCAGGCCGGTGCGATCTCGGCCAGGCGCACCGCCGATGTCACGACTTCGAAGGTGCGTGTCCGCGGGACTGCGAGCACAACGGGAGCGTTCATGGCCGTGTCCCCTCCGAGGATCGCGAGGTGCGTGACTGTGGCTTTCCGGGCTGGATGCGCCTGGCGATATGCCCCCACATCCGCTTCAGCGGCATGACATAAAGGCCTGCGAGCGACTGATAGTCGCGCACATCGCGGTCGACCAGCCCGAACTTGAAGTCCTCGTCGGGCCTCGGCACACACAATGTTCCGAAGAGCCGGTCCCAGAACGAGAAGAGCAGTCCGAAGTTCTTGTCGTAGTGGCGCGGATCGACGCTGTGATGCAACTGATGCCAGTGAGGACACAGGATCAAATTGTTGAGCGGGCCGAACGAGATCTTGAAATGCGTGTGCCTGACGAAATCCATCATCAGGATGTTACGCATGACATAGACGTTGACGCCAAAAACGGTCAGTTCGACAAGGTTCAGCGAAATCAGCGACCAGATGCCGAAGCAGAGCCCCACGATGATGCCGTCCCATGCTCGGTTCATCAACTCGTCGAGCGGATGGACCCGGTCCTTGGTGATTCCGACCATCACCTCGGCCGAGTGATGCACCTTGTGCAGTTCCCAAAGCAGCGGATAGCGATGCTGGGCGACGTGATAGAGATAATAGGAAATGTCGTAGGCGAGGAGCATGCTGACGGTGAAGATCAGAACCGTCACCGGCCCTGCCGGCCCCTCGATCAGAGGCGGCTGGAAGTGGAACAGTGTCGAAAACAGCCAGTTGGTCCCGTACCCCACCGCCGTGACGAAGACGATTCCAGCGGGCAGCATCAGGAAAGGCATCAGGGCCTTCTTCGTGACCCAGAACATGAGGTCGGCCTTCGCGGAGGGATGGGTGATGACCTCGTGCGGGATGGCGAACTCGAAAAACTCCCTCCAGCTCTTCTCCTCGACCGTGCGCCAATAGGCCACAAGCGCGCTGACAAAGGCAGTCAGCAGCAAAAGTCCGGTCGCCAGCAGACTGGTGCCCGAAATCTTGTCGAGGATCTTGCCAACCAGGTCGTCCAGCATTCCTACCGTCACGGTGATTCCCAAATACCAACACGCCTTTACTCGAAAAGCGTCAACTAAACACAATCGAAGACAGTTAAGAAATCCGAGCCTTGCTCTGTGAGCTACAGGCTGCTCCTGGCAGAACATTGGTGTTCATCGTCAACGATTTCGCGGCATGGCGTCCGCGTCCTGAGATTTTCGCGCAACCTCTTGCCCGTGTTGCGTGCATTCGGCGCCGCGCAATCGACACGGCAAGCCTTTGTTAACCCTAATAATGTGTAATCAAGCTGTCGTGGTGTCGTAAATGAAAGCTTGGTCCCGTGAACGCAACCGGTCAGTCAGCGATCTTCGGCAAGCGTAAGGAACCGCATACGGTCATCATCGCCCGGGGCAACGAGATAAGGCATTTCACCATCCGCCCATGGCTCGCGGCCTTCATCGGCTCGGCTCTGGCGGCGATCGCCATCGGCTATTTGCTCGCGACGTCCTACCTCGTGCTGCGCGACGACCTGATCGGCGCCACGACGGCGAGGCAGGCGCGCATGCAGCAGGCCTATGAGGACCGCATCTCGGCTCTTCGTGCCCAGGTGGACCGCATCACCAGCCGCCAGCTTCTCGACCAGCAGCTGATGGAAACCAAGGTCAGCGAGCTGCTGGCCAGGCAGACCCAGCTCAGCGAGCGCCATGGACGGCTAGGGCCGATCCTCGAGCGCGCCGAGAACGAAGTCGGCGACGCGCCGGCGGCAGGCGCGGCGACGCCCAAGCCCGACGAGCACGCGGAGGTCACCGGCAGCCTGTCGCAGGCGCCGACCTACTCCGTCGCATCGTTGAGCACCGGCGACACAAGACCCTTCTCGTTGTGGTCGACAAGGTCCGATCCGCTAGACGGCGAAACGGCCGCCGACCGCGCCGACAAGCTGTTCGTCTCGATCAATGCGTCGCTGAAGGCCATCGAGAACCAGCAGCTTACGCGCATCACCATGCTTGCCGACAACGCCTACAAGAATGCCGATGCCATCGCCCAGGCGCTGGAAGCGGCAGGCCTGCCGGTCGACAGCGAGCTCGACAAGAGCGATGTCGGCGGCCCGCTGGTTCCGCTTGATCCCTCGATGGTTTTCGACAGCAAGGTCAAGGAACTGGACGAGGCGCTCGACGCGCTCGACGGGGTCAAGAAGGAAGCGCGCAAGCTGCCGCTCGCCAACCCTGCTCCCGGCCATACGGTGACCAGCCCGTTTGGTGTGCGCACCGATCCGATCCTGGGCAGCGCCGCCTTGCATACGGGAATGGATTTCAGGGCGCCGATCGGCATGCCGGCCAAGGTCACGGCCGCCGGCACCGTCACCAGGGCCGGCTGGGCCGGCGGTTACGGCCGCATGGTCGAGGTCGACCACGGCAACGGCTTTGCCACGCGCTACGGGCATTTGAGCGAGATCGATGTCGCCGTCGGCCAGAAGCTCGCCGCCGGCGATGTCATCGGCAAGACCGGCAGCAGCGGCCGCTCGACCGGCCCGCATCTTCACTACGAAGTGCGCCACGATGGCGAGGCGGTCGACCCGCTGCGCTTCCTGACCGTCGGCAAGAAGGTCGCGCAGTACCTCTGACCGGTGGCAGCTCGGAGGTAGGCGCTTGCCGCGTCCCTACGACGCGCCAGGACCTTCCTGCCCGGCCAGGAACATCGTTGCCGCCGAAACCAGGGTAAGCGCGCCGTTTTTGAGGGCAGCCTCGTCGACCCGGAACCTGGCGTGGTGAAGCGGATAGACCGATCCCACCTCTTCGTTGCGGATGCCGAGCCGGAAATACACCGACGGACGTTTCTCGCTGTAATAGGCGAAGTCGTCGGCAATGCTCCAGCCAGGCATGTTCAAGGCATTGTCCGCGCCAATGCTGGCCTTGGCGCCGGCGATGATCAGTTCGGTCATCTCGGCATCGTTGACGACGCCGGGTTCGCCTCGATGCAGGTCGACCTGCACACTGGCGCCGTGGCTGGACGCCACGCCTTCGAGCACCTCGCGAAGCCGGCGCCAGGCACGCTCGCGGGTGGAATCGTTGCCGCTGCGGATGGTGCCTTTGAACGCGACCTTGCCGGCGGTCACGTTGTAGGCATTGCCGCCATTGATGGCGGTCACCGAAATGACCAGCGGATCGTAAGGATCGGTCTCGCGCGAAACGATCTTCTGCAGCTCGCTCACCATGGCGCAGGCCACGGCCAGCGCGTCGACGCCTTCATAGGGTTTTGCCGCATGCGCGGCCGAACCGGTGACCAGCACATCGAACGTGTCGCATGCCAAAGTGTAGGGACCGGAACCGACGGCGACCTTGCCGGACGGCGTATACGGATCGACATGGACGCAGATCGCCGCATCGACGTCGTCGAGAAGCCCCTCCTCCACCACCCGTTTGCCGCCTGACGGCTCGTCCTCTTCGGCCGGCTGGAAGATCAGGCGGACGGTTCCGCCGAAACTGTCGCGCGAGCGATTGAGATGCGCGGCCACCGCGAAGCCCATCGCGGCATGGGCGTCGTGGCCGCAGGCATGCATCACGCCCGGATTTTCCGATGCGAAGTCGACGCCGGACTCCTCTTCGATCGGCAAGGCGTCGATATCGGCCCGGATAGCCACCTTGCGGTTCGAAGGCCGGCCGGTGCCGACGATGTCGACCGCGAGCCCGTAGCCGGCAACGTCGCGAATCTCGGCGATCCCTTCCCTTCCGAGCATCTCGCGCAAATAACGCTGCGTGCCCACCTCCCGGTTCGAAAGCTCCGGATGGCGGTGCAGATGGCGGCGGATCTCGATCATCCGATCGAGAATTCCGGCATCGATGTCGGGCGCGGTATCGCTTGCTGAAGACGGCAGGTCAGGCTTTGACATGGATGTCCCGCGGGAACTTCGTCAGCGTCTCGTTGCCGGTGTCGGTTACCAGGATGGTCTCGCTGACCTCGATGCCCCAGCCGTCCATCCACATGCCCAGGATGGAATGGACGACATTGCCGGGTTGCAGCACCGTCTTGTCGCCGGGCCGCAGGCTGATCGTGTGCTCACCCCAATCCGGCGGATAGGCAACGCCGATGGAGTAGCCGATGCGCGATTCCTTCTTCAGCCCGTGACGCTCTATGACCTTGCGCCAGGCCGCTTCGACCGCCTCGGCCGTCGTGCCCGGCCGTACGGTGTCGAGCACCGCATCCATGCCCTCGATCACCGCCTTTGCCGTGTCGGCGACGACCGCTGGCGTCTTGCCGAGCTGCATCGTCCTGGCGAGCCCGGCGGCATAGCGGCGGCAGACGCCGGCAAGCTCGAGCGCGATGGTTTCGTCCTTTCCGAACCGCCGGTCGCTCCACATGATGTGCGGCGCGGATGCGTTCTCACCGCCGAGAATCGTCGGCGGCAGCGCCGTGATGTCGCCGGCAAAATCCGGGCTGCCGGCGATCTGCGCCGCCTGGATGGCGGCGATCGCGTCGCACTCCCGCACACCCGGCGCAATGACTTCGTAGGCCCGCGCGACTGCCGCCTCGGCCAGCCTCGACGCCTTGCGAAGATAGGCGATTTCTGGCGCCGACTTGACCGCGCGGATCCAGTTCACGACCAGATCGGCGTCGTGCCATTTCGCATTGGGCAGCCCGGCGACGAGCCGCGCATGCGCCTTCGGCGAGAAATAATAGGCTTCTAGCTCGATGCCGATATGGCGATTGCCCCAGCCCTTGGCGGCGATCCAGGCCGCGATCCAGTCCATGGGATGACGGTCGGCGCGCTGGACGTGATCCTCCGGGAATCCGACGACGTTTTCCGGCTTCATCCAGGCCGTCAGCAGCCCGCCGGCGGCATCCATGGCGCGCCCTATCCAGACCGGCTCGATATCCTCGATAGGAACAAGCACCACCTGGGGCGTGTAGAACGACCAGCCATCATAGCCGGTGATGTAATGCTGATTGGCGACGTCGTTGACGATCAGGAGTTCTATGCCGCGCCTGGCCATTTCGTCGCGAATTTTTCCGAGCCGCCGCTGATACTCTTCGCGGGCAAAAGGCAGTTCAATCATCTTTCCTCCTCACCGGACCGATCTGATCGAGGACGAGCCGCAGCTTTCCCCTTCCACCCACCATCGCGGCGGTTTTGATGGTCGGCAATCGGCCAGGGCAACGCATAGGCAGGGCCTAGCCCGATAAGCCCGCCTTCTCCGCCGACATGGGAGCTGCCCTATCTTGAACGAGCCGATGACGTGGTCGCCGAACAGGAGAGCGATTGACTCGAAATAAGTTGTAGGATGATATGTATCACCCGATATCCAGACATCAACGTTCATGACCGTTCAACGCCTCTCGCCGGAAATCCTCAGCGCCATGGAAGGCGCCGTCGGACAGAACGGCATTGCCGTCGAACCGGCCGGGATGGCCAAATATCTGGGCGACTGGGCTGGCGACTATCGCGGCGGTGCTCTTACCGTGCTGCGGCCCGCCTCGGTCGGCGAGGTTCAGGCCGTGATGCGGCTTTGCGGCGAGCTTGGACTCGGTGTGATCCCGCAGGGCGGCAACACTGGATTGGTCTCAGGCGCGATCGACAGCAAAGGCAGGGGCCTGGTTGTCGTCAGCCTCGAGCGGCTAAACACCATCCGGCAGATCGATACGGACAACTTCACGCTGCAGGCCGATGCCGGCTGCGTGCTGCAGACGATCAAGGACGTGTGCGAGGCACAGGATTGCCTGTTCCCGCTGGCGCTCGGCGCGCAAGGCAGCTGCCAGATCGGCGGCAATGCGGCCACCAATGCCGGCGGCGTCAACGTGCTGCGCTATGGCATGGCGCGCGACCTGATCCTCGGGCTGGAGGTCGTGCTGGCGGATGGCGAGCTGTGGAACGGCTTCTCCGGCCTGCGCAAGAACAACACCGGCTATGACCTGAAGCAGCTTTTCATCGGCTCGGAAGGCACGCTGGGCATTATCACCGGCGTCGAGGTCAAGCTGTTTCCGAAGCCGGCCAGGACAGAGACGGCCTATCTCGGACTGGCCTCGTTCGAGG
The DNA here is from genome assembly GCF_020165615.1 of Mesorhizobium sp. BH1-1-5. NCBI lineage: Bacteria > Pseudomonadati > Pseudomonadota > Alphaproteobacteria > Hyphomicrobiales > Phyllobacteriaceae > Mesorhizobium > Mesorhizobium sp. BH1-1-5. The sequence goes on along the minus strand of NZ_JAIUIM010000047.1, from coordinate 5,700 downwards.
CAGCCATCGCGCTGTTCAACCAGGCGCGCCGCGACTGTTCGGACCTGATCTCCGCTTTCGAGATCATCGGCTCGGAATGCATCGAGCTTGCCCGGCTGATCGACCCAGCAACGAGAGAGCCGGTCTCGGCGCCCGTCCAGGTGCTGATCGAATTGTCGTCCAGCGCCGCCATCGACCTCAGCGGCTTGCTTGCCGGCTTCCTCGGCGATGCCATGGAAAATGGCCTGGTGACTGACGCTGTCCTCGCCGCGAGTAGCGTGCAGGCCAGGAGTTTTTGGGCAATCCGCGAGGGCCTTGTCGAAGGCCAGGCCAAGCGCGGCTATCATGTGCGCACCGATCTGTCGGTCAAGATTTCCGATATCCCTGCCCTGATCGAGCGCGCCCGCCGCTTCGTCGCGAAGGAGCATCCCGGCTGGATTCCCCTCGCCTACGGCCACGCCGGCGACGGCAACGTCCATTTCAACGTGCTGCCGCCGCTCGAACTGGCCATGCAAGAGGCTCGTGCGCGGGGCGTTGAGGTTGTCGCTGGGCTCTATGAGATCGCCGTCGGCCTCGGCGGCTCGATCAGCGCGGAGCACGGCATCGGCCGCAGCCGGCGAAAGGAATTCTGGGCCGGGCTTTCACCGACGCATCGCCGCATGGTCGCGGCGCTGAAAAGCGCCCTCGACCCCAAGGGCCTGATGAATCCCGGCTGTCTGTTGCCCGCGACGGAGACTTTCCCATGAAGCAGAGACTGGCCGCCATCGGCACCGTCGAGACGCTGCCGCACCGGGTCGCCACCTTCCTCAGCCGCGAGATCGAATCCGGCGAACTGAACCCCGGCGCGCGGCTGCCGACCGAGCAGGAGCTGTCGGAAAAATTCGGCGTCAGCCGCAACGTCGTGCGCGAGGCGATCGCCCAGCTCAGGGCCGACGGCCTGATCGAGGCCCGCCAAGGCATCGGCGCCTTTGTGCTGGCGCCCGAGCAGCGCGCCGCGATCCGCATCGACCGCGAGGCGCTCAAGGACACGCAAAACATGGAGCGGCTGTTCGAGCTGCGCTGCATCCTCGAGGCCGAGTCGGCGGCACTCGCCGCGGCGCGGCGCAGCAAAGAGCATCTCGATTCGATCAAGGCGGCGCTCGACCGCATGGGCGGTGAGGAGCGTTGGGAAGAAGGCAGCATCGACGCCGACCTTCTGTTCCATCGCGAGATCGCGCGCGCCACCGGCAACAGCTACATCCACACCTTCATATCGTTCGTCTGCGAACAGATCCGGCACTCGATCCACTACGCGCGCATGACCAACCCGCTGCACGACCTCGTCGAGATCAATGTCGGCGAGCATGTGCGCATCTATGACGCGCTGGTGGCGGGCGATCCGGCTGCGGCGGAGGCGGCAATGCGGGCGCACATCGTCGGCGCTGCCAACCGCGTCGGCGTCAGGCTGCCGCTCTCGAAAGCCAACGGAGCGAAATAACATGCCGGCAAGCATCACCCGCATCTCCGATATCTGCCTGCTGGTGGAAAATATCGACAGGACGGTCGAATTTTATGTCGACAAGCTCGGCTTCCGCCTGCGCCGCCGCGCCGAAGGCTTTGCCGATTTCCATGGCGAGGGCGTGACGCTCGCCGCCTGGGAACTCGACCACATCAACCGGCACACCGGCGTCTCCAACCTGAAGTCGCCGCGCCATGCGCACAAGGTCTGCGTCGCCGTGCAGCTCGACACGCCGACCGACATCGACCGCATGCATGCCGAGCTCAGCGCCAAGGGCGTGCCCTTCTACGGGCCGCCCGAAAACTACATCTGGAATGCGCGCTGCGCCTATTTCACCGACCCGGACGACACGCTCTGGGAACTTTACGCCTGGCTCGACGGCGGCCCCGGCGACTACCACGACGAACAGCCGTAGACGACGCCGCGCTGAAGGGAGCGGCGCCTGAAGAAGAGACGAGAAAGTCTGCAACAGGAGCGAAAAATGAATGGGAACAGGGACTTCGAATTGAACCGCCGTACTTTCGTCAAAGGCGGCATGGCCGCCGTGGCCGCCGCGTCCGCCGGCATGCAGCTGGTGTTGACCCCGGGCGCGAAGGCTGCCGGCAAGGTCTTAATCCAGTATGACTGGCTGATGTCCAACGGCCAGATCGGCGACATCGCGGCTGTCGCCAACGGCTATTTCAAGGATGCCGGGCTGGAGGTCGAGTTCAGCCCCGGAGGCCCCAACGCTTCGACCGTGCCGCCGGTCATTTCGGGGGCCGCGCAGCTTGGGCAGTTTTCGGAAACGCCGCAGCTCTATTCGGCCCGCGCCAGCGGCGTGCCGATCAAGATCATCGCCTGCGGCTTCCGCACCGGCCCTTACGCGCTGACCTCGAAGCCGGCCAAGCCGATCCGCGGCGTGGCCGATCTCAAGGGCAAGAAGATCGGCATCCAGCCGACCGCGCGCTTCGTCATCGATGAAATCCTGGCCAAGAACGGCATCGACCCGTCGGAGGTCACCATCGTTAATGTCGGCTTCGACAAGGCACCCTTGGTGCGCGGCGATGTCGACGCCATTGGCGGCTGGATCACCAACACGCAGGCGCTGAGCGTCGTCGGCGACGACCGCGTCGACCTCCTGACGCGTGACCTAGGGCTGAGCTCCTATGCCGACGTCTATTTCGCCACCGATGCTGCGATCGAGAAGGATCCGGACACGCTGGCGAAGTTCATCGGCGCCGTCGGCAAGGGCTGGGGCTGGGTGCATGCGAACCCGCAGGAAGCGGTCAAGAAGATGGTCGCCGCCTATCCGGAAATGGATCTCGGCTGGGAGGAAAAGACCGTCAACCTGGTGCTGAAGCTTTCCTTCGATGGCGCGACCGCCAAGGATGGCTGGGGCACGTTCGATCCCGCCTCGATCGAGGAGCAATTGGCGCTGCTCGACAAGGTCGGCCAGTATCCGAACGGACGCCCGGCCGCCAAGGATGTCTACACCACCAAGATCCTCGAGCTCTCGGTCGCCGACCGGCCCAAGCTCGACGCACCGGCGGCCTAAGCATGATCCCAGAAAATGGGAACCGGTCTTTGGAAAAGATCATGCTTCAACAAAGAGTTAGATCGGCATGACGATTCAATCAAATGTCGTGCTGATCTAATGCCGGACGCGATCGAAGCGCGGCAGCTGGATGTCGGCTATGGCGGCCGGCAGGCGGCCGTCAAGGTGCTCGCCGGCCTCGACTTGACCGTCGCGGCCGGCTCCTTCCTGTCGATCCTGGGACCGTCCGGCTGCGGCAAGTCGACCCTGCTCAGGGTGGTGGCGGACCTTCTTGATCCGCTCGGCGGCACGATCAGCGTGCTCGGCGAGACGCCGCACGCGGTGCGCTCGCGCCGCGACGTCGGCTTCGTCTTCCAGGATTCGACGCTCCTGCCCTGGCGCACGGTGCGTGACAATGTGCGCTTGCCGCTCGGCGTCGGCCAGCGCAGCCTCACCCGAAAGATCGAGGACCGCAGCGCCGAACTTCTGGAGCTCATGGGCCTCGGTAGCTTTGGCGAGCGCCTGCCGCATCAGCTTTCCGGCGGCCAGCGCCAGCGTGTCGCCATCGCCCGCGCCTTGCTTGGCGAACCGAAACTGCTGTTGATGGATGAACCCTTCGGGGCACTCGACGAGATCACGCGCGACCGTCTCAACGACGAATTGCTGGCGCTCTGGCGGCGCACCGGCACGACGGTCCTTTTCGTGACCCATTCGATCGCCGAGGCCGCCTATCTCGGCGAGCGCGTCATCGTGCTGGCTGCCAATCCGGGGCGCGTGGTCAAGGACCTCGACATGCGGCCCTTCAAGCAGGGAGGCAATCGCTGCAAGCGCGAGGATCCCGCGATCGTTGCCGCCATGGCCGATCTGCGCACGGCGCTGGAGCGCGCATCGTGAGACCGGCGCCGCTCTCCCCGCAAATGACGATTGCGCTACCGGTTCTCGGCGCGGCTTCGATCCTGGTTGCGTGGCAATACCTCCTGCCGCTGCTCGGCGTGCCGGCCTATATCGTGCCGACGCCGATGGCGATCTTCGGCGTCTTCCAGAAGAACTTTTCGCTCCTCATCGACAATCTCAGGCCAACGCTGATCGAGGCGCTAGCCGGCTTCGTCATCGGCAATCTGGCCGCAGTGCTGCTGGCCGTGCTCTTCGTCCACAGCCGCGTCCTGCAGGCCGCCTATTTTCCGATCGTGCTCTTCTTCAACACCATTCCGATCCTGGCGCTGTCGCCGATCATCATCCTGATCTTCGGTCTCGGCATGACGCCGAAGATCGTCATCGCCGCGGTGATCTGTTTCTTCCCAACGCTGGTGAACATGATCCGCGGCCTCGATTCGGCTAGCGACAACGAGCACGAGCTGTTCCGGGTGCTGTCGGCGACACGCTCGGAGATCTTCTGGAGCCTGCGCCTGCCCCGCGCCCTGCCGATGCTGTTCTCCTCGCTCAGGATTGCCTCGGCCACCGCCGTCATCGGCGCCATCGTCGGCGAATGGATCGGCTCGGACAAAGGGCTCGGCGCGCTGATCATCCAGGCGACCTTCAACTACCAGTCCGACCGGCTTTACGCGGCGATCGTGCTGTCCTCGTCGCTGTCGATCGCGCTGTTCTGCCTCGTCGTCCTGATCGAGCGGCGGGTGATCAAATACTGAGCTGAAAATACTCAGCCGGGCCGTATGCCGGACGGCAACGGCCCTGCGCTCCATGCTCGCACATCGAGTTAACGATAGCTTCCCGACGCGATCAGGCATTCATCGCGCATTTAATCGGTCTGCGGTAGGATATCGGTGTACAACCAAACCGGGAGACAATTCGTGTTAAAAACTTTTCACGTCTCGATCCGAACGACGCTGGCCTTCATGTTCCTGGCCGGCCTGGTCGCCGCGGCGTCCGCCCTTTTCCCCGCCACCGCATCGGCGCAGCAGCTGCGCCGATGCGCCAATGAAGGCGGCACATGCCGCTTGCCCTATCCCACGGAGGTGGTTTACGGCGCACGGGGTCGAACAACCTCGCGGTTTTTCGACCGTCAGTCCGTGCCCTGCTCGAATCGCCTATTTGGCGACCCCGCTCCTGGCCGCGAAAAGGCCTGTTATTTCGTGGCGCGCGGCGGCGGCTATGGCGATGACAACAATTACGGGGGCAAAGACTACGGCTCACGCCCGGACCGCGGCGAATGGGTCGCCTGCGCCAGGGAGGGTGAGTTCTGCGATTTCCGCGGCCGCGCGATGGTCAGATACGGCGCACGTGGCCAATACACGCAGAATGTTTTCAGGAATGGCGTTCGCTGCGGCAACAACGCTTTCGGCGATGATCCCGCTCCAGGCGCCCCCAAGCGCTGCTACGTCAGGCAGTAGCGGCCTGAACCAGCCAAGCCAGGTGGCGGCCCAGCAAGGTCCGCTGCCGCTTACTGCAGCCGGAACACGTGCTAGACGTGTCCCATAACCGAATTTCCAATTGATCCTGTCAAGGAAGAATGGCGCGAGTGACGGGGCTCGAACCCGCGACCTCCGGCGTGACAGGCCGGCACTCTAACCGACTGAGCTACACCCGCGCACTTGACGAGCACGTGTCAGGCGTGTTCGTCGTTGGGCGGTGGATAAGGGGTTCGTTTGCGGGTGTCAAGCGCGGCATTCAAGCATTGTCGTAAGCACATGAGTTGTCCGGGTTAGGTAGCACATGAGTTGTCCGGTTTTATCGCCAGCGCATGGAGGCTGGG
>NZ_JAIUIM010000046.1:0-34038 GCF_020165615.1 Mesorhizobium sp. BH1-1-5 | reverse complement strand
ACCGGCGCCACCGGGGCGACAGGAGCAACCGGCGCGACTGGCGATACCGGGGCCACGGGCGCGACCGGCGATACGGGTGCAACCGGCCACACTGGTCCGACCGGAGCGACCGGACATACAGGCCCGACGGGAGCGACGGGTGACAGTGGTGGGGACGACGATCATCACCATGGTCACAACGGCAACCATCATCACCACGATCACAATGGCAATCATCACCACAATGGTAACGGGAACCGTGACGATGATCGTGGCAACAATGGCGGTGGTCACGGCAATCATGGCCACCACAACCACCACAGCGACGGTAATAGCCAAGGCGGTAACATCTCGACCGATACGCTTGGACTGAAGGACATCAAGCAGTTCATGCAGTCCGCCAGCCTGACGGACGGCCAGGACTTGTTCAGGCAGCTCATAAGCCTCGCCATTCTTTCGGTGGCGGCGGACCTGCTGAACCTGCTCAGCAATGTCGCAGGCTTCAATCAGAACCAGAACAACCACTCTGGGTCGACCTTGGACCTGACTTCGGACAAGCAGAGCACCGGATTTGCTCAGACCGACGACACGTTGAAGAAGGCTCTTAGCAATATCCTGAAGCCGCATGACTAAGCGGTTGAAAGCAATGCGCGCGGACCCTGCTGAAAGGCGGGGCCCGCGCGTGCGCGTTTCCAACTCCGACCTTCGTCTCGTCACGCATGCCTGTTCGAGATACAGAAAGCCTTGCCAAGCTCGATTGCAACGAGCCGCAAGAAGTATTTTCGGATTCCTGTCTCTGGTTTACGGGAGCGGCGCACCGTGAGCGTACAACTCAGCCCAGGTCCCAAGCCGAGCCCGAACCAACCGGACGCGCAGACAGATGCGGCCGGCAAGCCTCCAAGCGAGGTCAAAGCGCAACGGACTACTGGCGGTCCCGCTGAATTCGGTCAGCTCGCTCCGCGCCTGAGGGCTATGATCAAGGTCGCTCGTTATCACGGTGTCGTGCTCGACCCTAACGAGTTCAGGGCCGCGAGCGCAGGAGCCATCCCGACTGCTGCGGACCTGTCTCAATGGGCGCGCAACGGCGGGATGTGGACGCGCGCGGTTCGCGTGCGCTGGTCGCATCTTCTGCGCCTCGAGCAAACCGGGCCTGTAGTTTTGTTGTTCAGCGATGGCCGGGCCGGTCTGCTCACCGGCGCCAGCGCTGAACGCAATCTCGTCTTCCTGAAGAGCATCGACGCTCCCGATGATGCCGAGGCGGTCGCGATCGACGAGTTGAGGCTGTCGCGGGTTTGGTCAGGTGAGGCGGTTTTGCTGCGTCCCGAGCGATCTTTTGTCGCTGCCGACGCGCCCTTCACCTTCCGATGGATCGTAGACTTGGTGCGGCTTGAGAGCAGGCCGCTGCGAGACATTGGCATCGCTTCGTTCACCCTCAGCATCCTGACCATCTTGCCGCCACTCATCGTCATGACGGTTGTCAACAAGGTGCTGCAATTCAACAGCACCTCGACGCTGGTGTTGCTGAGCGCGGTCATAGCCGTCGTATTCGCTTATGAGACGTTGCTCGGTCACGCTCGGCGGCTGATCATCAACGTGGTCGGCGCTCGTCTGGATACCAAGCTGAACCTGCACGTCTTCGGCCGGGTCCTGCGCCTGCCGCTTGATTATTTCGAGCGTCATCCAGCCGGCGAGACATTGTATCATCTGGCTCAGGTCTACCGCGTCCGCGAGTTCCTCACCGGCAAATTGCTCAGCACATTCCTGGATCTGATGACGCTCTGCGTGCTGGTCCCGGTTATGTTCTACATCAATGCAACACTTGCCTGGATGGTGCTCGCCTGCGCCGTGTTGATCATGCTCGTCATCGTCGCCTTCCTCGCGCCGCTGCGTCGCAGCTACCAGCGCGTGGTGGACGCCGAGACCTGGAAGTCGGCGGCGCTCGGCGAGACGGTTGTCGGCATCAAGACAGTGAAGGCACTTGGTCTCGAACCGCAACGCAAGGCACTTTGGGATGAGCGGGTTGCGGACGCGGGCAAGGCGCGCCTCGCTTTCGGGCAACTCGCCAATTGGCCGCAAACGCTTGTAACGCCGCTAGAGCGCGCCATGGTGCTGGGCACTATGCTGATCGGGGCCTATCTGGCCATGAGCGACACCACCGGCTACATGGTCGGGAGCCTGTTCGCCTTCATGATGATCGCCCAACGCGTCGCGCAGCCTCTTGTCGGCTTGGCCCGTCTGGTCGAGGATTACGAAGAAGTCGGTGCGGCGATCGGCGAGGCGGCATCGGTTCTCAATCGCCCGTTGGAAAGCAGCTCCAATTCCGCAGGCCTGAGGCCAAAACTCGTCGGCGAAATCAAGTTCAGCGACCTGACATTCAGCTACATAGGCACCAAGACGCCGGCGCTCGACCGGGTCAGCTTCGACATTCCGGCCGGCTCGATGTTCGGCATCGTCGGCCGGAGCGGGTCGGGAAAATCGACCATCGCGCGCCTATTGCAAGGCATCAACCGCGACTACAGCGGGTTCCTGAAGCTCGACGGGGTCGATCTCAAGGAAATCAACTTGCGCCACCTTCGCCAGGGACTGGGTGTCGTTCTGCAGGACAATTTCCTTTTCCGCGGTTCGATAAGGGACAACATCATCGCCGGACGACCGGGCTTGACGCTTTCCGATGCCATGCGCGCCGCGCACCTTGCCGGCGCTGCCGAATTCATTGAACGCATGCCGAATGGCTACGACACTTACATCGAGGAAGGTTCCCCCAATTTGTCGGGCGGGCAACGGCAGCGGCTGGCGATAGCTCGCGCGCTCATTCACGACCCGACCGTCCTGATACTGGACGAGGCGACGAGCGCGCTCGACCCCGAAAGCGAAGCGGTGGTCAGCGCCAACCTTATGCGCATCGCCAGCGGGCGCACGATGATCATCGTCTCACACCGGCTGGCCTCGTTGACCGAGTGCGACCAGATCCTCGTTGTGGATCAGGGCAAGGTCCTCGATGTCGCGCCGCATTCTGTGTTGCTGGAGCGATGTGGCGTTTATCGCCAGCTTTGGTTCCAACAGAACCGGCATCTTGAGAGCCGGCCTGGCCGGCTGGCGGCTGTGCCGCCCGGGTTGATGTGAGGCGGCCGGCCATGAGCGTCACCACCTATTCACCCATTCCTGCCCGCCAACGCCGGGCAAAAGCCGTTGACCCGACGGCGCCGGCCATTCTTGAGTTTCAATGGCCGTCCTCTGCGGTCGCCAATGCGCCGATTCCACGCGTGGCGCGCAGCATCGTCTGGATCATATTCAGCCTGGTCGTCGCGCTGATAGCGCTAGCAGCGCTGATACCGGTCGATCAGGTGGTGACGACGAGGGGCCTGGTGGCGGCCCAGTCGCCCAACATCGTCGTTCAGCCACTCGAGACAGCGATAGTTCGCTCAATCGAGGTGCGCGAGGGGCAGCAAGTCAAGGCCGGTCAGGTGCTTGCCCGCCTTGACGCCACTTTTGCCTCGGCCGATCTCACCGCATCGGCCGCACAGGTCACGACCCTCGAAGCTGAGGTGGCTCGCCTGAAAGCCGAAGCCGACGGAAAGCCATTCAGTTATGATGGCCTGGATCCGAGCTGGACCCTGCAGGCCTCGATCTTTGATCGTCGCAAGGCGGTCTACGATGCGAAGCTGGAAAGCTTCGACCGACAGAGTGAGCAACTCAGTTCCGTCATCTCGCGTTCTCAGTCCGATGCCGACGGCTACAGGCAGCGCCTGGCCGTCGCGGGGTCGATCGAGCAGATGCGCAAGCAGCTCGAAGCAAAACAGGTAGGAAGCCGTCTCAACACGCTCCTTGCCGAAGACAACACCGTCGAGATGTCGCGCGCTCTGACCAATGCCGAACAGACATCGGAGGCAGCCAAACGCCAGCAGGCAGGGGTTGCGGCCGAGCGTGACGGCTATATCCAAAGCTGGCGTGCTGAGGTTTCGCAGAGCCTGTCCGATGCCACCTCACGCTGGTCCGACGCTCGGGAACTCTTCAACAAGGCTAAATTGCGCAAACAGTTGGTAGAACTGAGGAGCGAGGCCGACGCTACCGTTCAGTCCGTGGCCAAGGTTTCCGTGGGTTCTGTTATGCAATCCGGAGAGCGATTGATCACGCTGGTGCCGGCGGATGCTGTGCTTGAGGTGGAAACAAACATCATTGGTCGCAGCAGCGGCTTCGTCCATGTCGGCGATCCGGTGGCCATCAAGTTCGACACCTTCCCCTATTCGCAATACGGCTTGGCTCACGGCACGGTGCGCGTGGTGAGCCCGGACTCTTTCTCTGCCAGGGAGCAGGTACGCGATCCGAACAGCTCCTTGGCCATGTTGCCCTCTGATGCCGACCTCTTCTACCGCACGCAGATCTCCATCGACGATGTCGCCCTCCATGGCGTGCCTGCCGGCTTTGCGATCACCCCCGGCATGCCGGTCACCGCGGACGTGAAGGTGGGCCGCCGCACGGTGCTCAAATACATCCTAGGCACGATGCTGCCGATCGGCCAGGAAGCGATGCGGGAGCCTTGAAATGGTAATGATGGACCGGCTGGCCGGACATATCCACCCGGCGTTGGCGTTGCGCAGAGCAATTCAGCTCTCCGAAAAAGGGAAGGTTGCCGAAGCCTTTCCTCTCATGGCAACTGCCGCGCGCGCCGGTGTTCCGGAAGCGGAGTACCGCGTTGCTCGTTGCTATCTCGAGGGATTAGGCGTGCCGTCAAGCCGATTGGAAGGCACACGCTGGCTTCGACGGGCTGCCGAGCGCGGGAACGCCGATGCACAGGCGCTCCTTGCCGCGCTTTACGCAAGCGGGTTGGCGGAAGACGAGGACAATGCAGGAAGCAACAGTTCGGAAAGTCTGTTCGCGGCGCAATCTTCACGAGAACCTGATTTCGAGATGGCGCTTCAGTTCGCTCGGAAGGCGGCGGAGGCCGGTTCGGCAAACGGTCAGGCAATACTCGGCTACATTCTGAGCAAAGGTCCCCAGGCCATCCGCGACCTCGAAGCCGCACATGGCTGGTACGAGAAATCCGCGGCGGCCGGCTGTCCTGAGGGGCGTCTTGGCCTCGCCCTTTCGCTCGTTCGCCGTAGGCAGCCGGAGCAGAGGGCCAGGATTGCCAGGGAACTGCGGTGCGCCGCCGATGCCGGCCTGCCGACCGCGATCTATCTCCTTGCGGTCCTGACCGAGCATGGAATGGGCGTGCCCGTCGATCTCGAGGAAGCTGAACAACTCTACCAGCTCGCCGCGGAGAAGGGTTTCGCCGCGGCCCAGTTCAGGCTGGGGCTTTCTCTCATCGAGGGACGCTTGTCTCGTCAGGATCCTGCGGCCGGCGAGGCCTGGATGCGACGCGCTGCCCTAGCCGGAAATCCTGATGCCGCTTATCGCATCGGCGAATTGTATGTGAAGCGCCCCCAGCCGGACTATGCGGAAGCCGCGGCATGGTATCGGCGTGCCGCAGAGGCGGGTCATCAAGCGGCCGCCCGCGCGTTGGCCTCGCTTTACTTGTCCGGGAACGGAGTGGCCCAGGACACGGTGGAAGGCACGCGCTGGCTGCGCGCCGCGGCAAATGGTGGAAGTCAGGCATCACAGGTTGATCTCGCGAACCTTGTTCTCGAAGGCGCCGGCGATATCGACGACAGCGTCAACGTTGCGGAATGGTTTGGAGCGACCGCCTCATCGGGGGACGCGATCGCGGCCTTCAATCTCGGGCTTTGTTTTGCCGAGGGTGTCGGAGTGCGTAAGGATCAGGAACTGGCGGCGAAATGGATGAGGCGCGCGGCCGAAGGTATGCCCCAGGCGCAGTACATGTATGCGCGCATGCTTCAGGATGGACGCGGCATGCAGGCTGATCAGAAGCAAGCCCGGCTCTGGTTTGAGCGGGCAGCCAACGGTGGCATGGTGGACGCACAGGTGGCTCTTGCCGAAATGCTTTACAACGGTCGCGGCGGAGAACGTTCCCCCTTCGCGGCAGCGCACCTTTTCAAGCAGGCTGCCGCTGCAGGCCATCCTGGCGCGATGTTTGCAATCGGCGCGCTGTACGAGGCCGGGCAGGGGCTGTCCCTGGATCGGAAGATGGCGCAGAAATGGTTTAAGGCCGCCGCCGAACGGGGTCATGCCCACGCACAACTCATGCTCGGTCGCTACCTGTTCAAAGGTATAGCCGGCGAATACCACACAGCGACCGGTCGGATCTGGCTCGAGCGAGCGGCGGCTCAGGGCCTCGATGACGCCTCGGACGAGCTTGCAGGCGTTCGAGACTGACCTTGTGGGCGCCGAGCACAAGGCCAATACTCAACGCGGAGCTTTAAAAAGGGCTGCTGCGCTTGACGCTCAGCTCCTGGTGTATTCGGGTTCGAATCCGGCGAATTTCGCCAGACCCGGAAAATCGAGAAGTCGGACATGGCCCTGGCGGAATTCGAGAAACTTCCGCTCGCGAAGTTCGCGCAGCATCCGATTGATATGGATCGGGGTAAGGCCTAGGGCGTCAGCGAGGTCATACTGAGTGAGCGGACAGTCGAAGCCGTTGCGCTCGACCGCACCAACCCGCTGCAGACGCGCTGTCAGCTCAAGTAGCAGATGTGCCGTCCGTTCCAGGGCATTCCGTCGCCCCACATTGGCAAGGTGCTGCCCTATAACCGCGCTGTTGCGTACGAGAGACCCAACAATGAACGAGAACAGATGCGCCGATTTCATCGCGGCAGCCGTCAATGTCTTGGTGGGAGCCACCAGCAACGACAATTCGGTTTGAGCCACGAACGTTTCAAGAGAGCCGCCTCCATGTGATTGAGGCAGGACGACATCGCCGATCAGGGCAAAATCCAGAATTTGTCGCTGTCCCCCCGGAAGCTCATGGGAAATGCAGCCCCAGCCCGACTCCACGATGTATATGCGATCATTGCTGTCGCCCTGGCTGAAGATCATTGCGTCAGCTGGATATCTCTTGGCCGAGAACCCGAGCGTCTTGATCAGCGCGGCGTCGTCATCGTTGAGCCCGACATATGACCGACGGTTCTCGTCTCCTCTCGAAAAAGAACGTGACGCAAACGTCATACGCACCCCTCGTCCCCAAGTGCATGTATACCTCCCTCCACCGCATCATGTATATGAAAATTAGCGTGATGAGCAGACCTCTTGGGAGTCTGCGCGTGAAGGTAGCGCACCAGCAATTTCCGTCCGAAATTTCGGCTTTATTCGCCTCATGGCTCAGTTGATATCGATTAGCCTGTTATCATCTATGATTTACTTCTCCTAAAATTCTCTCTCATTGACTCAACTATCTCGCTGGCAACCAGACAGCTCCGGTTGTCCGCCTGGTCGGCGGCATTGCGCAATGTCAGCGATGCGTCCCTCAGCAGTCCCCTGATCTCCGCCGGCGACAACAACTCCGACGCCTCGAGCTCCAAAAGAACCGATTCACTCACATGCAACGCGGCGAGCGCGACCGCCCGCGGCCTTGTCGCCAGCAACTTCAGAAGGTCGCCACTACGCCTGTCTCTGGATTTCTTTTTTGCCATCGTCGTCTTAACTGCCCGGACAAAAAGCTTTTAATTTCCAACGTTTTTGCGAGTTTACATAGCCGGAACCGAGAGGCCGACCGACCCCTCTCTTTAAGGCGTAGCCACTGGCAACGGTAACTCAGTTTGCAGCAACGACCCAGAGGCAATGGCATACCGAATTAGCGGTAGCTCACGTCCTTCTGCATCACTATGGGAAGCACGAAAGACACTCCGCTTGGAAAACCGCTGCCGTTGCGAGGCGAGTCCGCCTCGCCTTTTTCAGCCGTAACCCTTCTTCGCAACAGCGCTGTCCGTTTTCTGGGAAGGTAGCGGAAACAGTTCAACCTGCCCCTCAGTCTTGTCGAGATACTGCATCAATGCGGTCACCAGATGGTAGAAGATGCTGGCAGGCACCTCCGTAGCGAGCGACCTGCCTCGCTCGTCGATCCTATCCACCCACAAGCCAAGCGGTGCGGGATCGATATGCCATCTGAAAAGGCGCGCGACGCGGGCTTCGATCTCGGGTTTCAGATCAGGCCTACCAATATCGTCCAACGCGATCGCCGCCTTGATAGCCTCGCACTGCGGCCAACTGCGCGAGAGCCTGTCCAGAGGCATCCCTTCTCGCGACACCGCCGCATATGCCAGTCCTGTGGCCCGGTTCAATCCACTGGCGACCGCTGACGAATAAAGTTTTCTTGCGTAGGCGGCCAAGTCTTTTTGCCCGCTCGCCCGCGCGAAATCCACGAGCAGGGAGGCCCATTCGAAATGGTGCCCCGGTTCGGTCCACTGTCCCTTGTCTCCGGGCAACGGCAGCCAGTCGGCGTCGAAATATTCGCCGAGCGTCCAACTTTCCTGGTCGAAGAAATGGCAGCGGAAGAGATCGATGACGCGAGCTGCTCGGCGCAGATATGCGCGATCGCCGGTTGCGGCATACCAGGCAAGGAAAGATTCGAGCATGTGCATATGCGGGTTGGAAGACCTCACTCCGCTCCAGCCTGGTGTCTCCAGGAAGCCATTCAGGCTGCCATCCTCAAGGTGGGAGTCTATGAAATCAAATGTCTCCCCTGCAAGCTGAAGGGCAGCCTGGTGACCGCATCGATAGGCATGGGCAAGCGCCAGGAGCACGCAGGAATGGTCATAGGCATCCTCCGCTGGATCGGCCACGCCTCCGTTGGAATTGAGGGTGCGCATCCAGCCACCCCTGTCGGTGCGACCGTATTTTGTGATGAAGTCGATGCCGTGATCGATGACCTCGTCGGCGGCTCCGCCCCAGCCACGTTCCTTGGCCACAGCGAAAGCATAGATCTGGCGGGCCATCGTCCGCATCCGCTTGGGCTTGCCCAACGGCCTCGCGTCGAAACCGAGCGCTTCGTGAAAGCCTCCATGCACAGTGTCGACCCCTGCGGTCGACCATAGAGGAAGGGTCTCGTTGAAGAGCCAATGTTCCACGCGCTTGCGCCATGAGCCGCTGACAATGACCCGGTCTTCCGAAGCCGTGAATTTGGTCTCGATGCGCCCGCTTTTCTCGAGCTGTTCGACGACCTTCTTCACATTCTGGCTGTGGCTTACCGGTGCGACGAATATAGCGTCCGGCGTGGCGACCACCGCCACATCCTTCATTCCGATCACACTGAGCAGGCGACCCTGGCTTCGGAGGTAGGAATTGTCGCAATCCATGGCGACGACATCGCCCATCACCACGTTGCCGTTGCCGTCCGCGGGACTGGACTCCAGTAACGATTGCCACGACCCCAGGTCGCTCCAGCGGAAGGAAGCCGTCACCATCGCGATGCCCTGCGCATGTTCCATGACGGCATAGTCGATCGACGTGGAGGGGACCGCTGAGTAGAAACCTTGGGGTAAGTAAAGGCCTGACACGTCGACCCTTGCAGACCCAAAGGCGCGTTCCGCGGTATCCCAGATCTCCGGCTGGAATTCGATCAGAGCTCTCTGCATCGTGTCGGCACGAAACAGGAAGATGCCCGCGTTCCAGTAGAACCTTCCCGACGAAAAATATTTTTGCGCGGTCTCGATGTTCGGCTTTTCTACAAAGCGTGAAACCGCGGCCGCGCCATCGCCATTGGCGGCAACCTCGATGTATCCATATCCGGTCTCCGGATGAGTGGGCTTGATGCCGAACACGACAATGCTTCCTGAGGCAGCGGCAGGCATGCCGGCTTCGACGGTTTCCCAGAACTGCGCCTCGGTCGAGATCTGATGGTCGGATGGAACTACGAGCACGAGCGCATCCTCGCCGTGATCCGAAATCGTCTGCAGTGTCGCTATTGCGACCGCTGCCGCAGTATTGCGGCCCAGGGGTTCGAAGATCGGCTTTCCACCGTTCAGTCCGAGCGGACTTATGTCAGAGATGACGCGTTCGGCATGACGTTCGGACGCTATCAGATAGATCGGCGTTTCGCTGCTCGGCCACGCCTTCAGGCGGCGGACCGTTTTCTCCAGCATGGAGCCATCCCCCGACAGATCGTGGAATTGCTTGGGATTGTCTTCGCGCGAGAGCGGCCATAGCCGAGACCCGACACCGCCGCTCATGACAAAACTTACGATCCGATGTGCCATGCTTCAGTCCTCTCAGAATGTCTGGTTGTAGGCTCCGACCTCTGGATTGCGGCGCAGCACGGCGTCGATCGCCTCGAACATCTGTCGACGCCTCTCCGACGAGACGGGGCTTTCGACGACGACAACGATTTCGGGCTTGTTCGACGATGCTCTGACCAGACCCCAAGTGCCGTCTTGAGCCACGACACGCACGCCATTGACGGTGACTAGATCCGCCAGCGGTTGACCCGCGAACTCGGCCCCGTCCCCCTTCATTTTCATGAAGTCGCCGACGATCTTGTCGACCACGCCGTATTTGACTTCGTCCGGGCAGTGAGGCGACATCGTTGGGGTGCCAAAAGTCACGGGCAGAGCGCGGTAGAGTTCGGCCAGCGTCTTTCCCGGATTCCGGTCGAGCATCTCGCAGATCGCGATCGCCGTCACGAGACCGTCGTCATAGCCGCGCCCGATCGGTGGGTTGAAGAAGAAGTGTCCGGACTTCTCAAAGCCGGCTTTTGCATTGAGCTCGGCAACCCGACGCTTGATGTAGGAATGGCCCGTTTTCCAATAGTCCGCGCGTGCACCGTTTTGCGCGAGAACGGGATCCGTCATGAAAAGTCCGGTTGATTTCACGTCCACGACAAAGGTGGATTGTGGATGCAGGCTGGATATGTCTCGTGCCAGCATGACGCCGACCTTGTCGGCGAAGATCTCGGTCCCCTCATTGTCCACCACGCCGCAGCGATCGCCGTCGCCGTCGAAGCCGAGGCCTAGATCGGCACCGGTCTGCAGAACCTTGTCCCGGATGGCGTGCAGCATCTGCATGTCTTCGGGATTGGGGTTGTAGCGCGGAAATGTGTGATCGAGCTCTACGTCGAGCGCAATGACATCACAGCCGATGTTCTCCAGCACCTGCGGCGCGAAGGCGCCGGCGGTCCCATTGCCGCAGGCGACGACTACGCGCGGCTTTCGGCGAACGTTCTTTCCGGCAGTCAAGTCTTCGATGTATCTCTCACGAACATCAGACACGAATTCATAGCTGCCGCCACCGATGAGGTTGAAGTCGCCATTCAGCACGAGCGCCTTGAGGGCTGTCATTTGGTCAGGGCCGAATGTAAGCGGCCTCTGTGCGCCCATCTTCACTCCGGTCCAGCCATTCTCATTGTGAGAGGCCGTGACCATGGCGACGGACGGAGCGTTTAGTGCGAACTGGGCGAAATAGGCGGTCGGGGAAAGCGCCAGACCGATATCCTTGACATTTGCTCCAGCCGCCATCAGCCCTGAAACCAGGGCCATCTTTATGGACATGGAATAGCTGCGAAAGTCGTGACCGGTGACGATCTCCGGGCCGACGCCCATACGGCGGATCAGAGTGCCGAGGCCCATGCCCAGCGCCTGGGCGCCCATCAGGTTGAGCTCGGGCTCTTTCTCTGAGCCAGGATGACCGAACCACCAGCGTGCGTCATATTCCCGGAAGCCGGTGGCCTTGATGAGCGCATTGTTCTCGAATGCGAATGTGTTCGGCTTGGCCTGGCTGACTATCTTTAGGGTCACGCTACCGCTCCGAAATTGCCTCAACATTCCTAGCATGGGCGGCAGGCCCGGGCCCCTTCATGAATTCGGGTAGCCCTGCACCCTGGTTCGCGCCCCATCATCCAATAGGTGATACCGATCGGTGATCGAAAGGATGTCTCGCCTGGTCATGGCCATTAGGTATCGTAGGGTAGGTCCGCGTCGGGTGCCGATCTCAATTGTGGCCGCATGATGCCGCTGACATCCTTCAGGTTGGCTTTTCGGAAGAGCGTCGATGACAAGCGCTTCAGAGGCTTGGCACGTGCGCTCGATGGGATTCAGCCGGAGATCGACAAGGAATCCGAACAGCTTCGCCGGGCCCGGAAGCGGATGATGGACTGTGCGGCATTTTCCCTGGAGGCGATGGAAAATGGCGAGCGAAGCGAACGCATGTCGGCGAAGCTCGATACTCTCGCGCAGGAGCTTGCGGCTAACCGGGCACGACAGTTGCTGCTGGAGCATCAGATATCATTCCTGGGAAGAATAAGAGCTGGTCTGCCAAACTTTCTGGGCTCCCATAGGGGGTAGGTCTACGCCAATTGGTGGCGTTTACCTTCCTCCGTGCCGGCGTAGTCTTTTTCAAAAGCTTGGGATCGCGGGGCCGAATACCATGAAGCTGCTGTGTCAGGGCGGCGTGCACGAAGGCTCTTCCTTCATGCGCGCCGGAGACGTTGAATGAACCGCTTGTTCGCCAGTCAATGGCCTTTGGCAACCAATCAGCAGGTCAATGCCGGACAGGAATTCATCAGCCTCTCGGACATAACGGGATTTCTGAGGCATTACGTCGGCACAATCGCTGTATGCCTTGCCGCGGCCCTGTTGGTGGCATGGTTTTACAATTCGACGACCGACTCGGTTTTTACTGCCACCACACAAATATTGATCGAACCGAAGTTGCCGCAACATTTGCAAGACGGCGGTGAAGTCAATTTATCATTGGACACTGCGCAGATTGAAAGTCAGATCGCGGTCATGCAGTCTGAAAAGATCGCTTCGATGGTAATCGACCAGTTGAATCTGATCGAGGACACGAATTTCAATCACCCTGAGACGCCGATCTTGCAAGAGCGGTTTAGGAAAATAAAAGATATAATAGTGGAGGCTTTAGGGGTTCAGAAAAGCGCCTGGCTGAACGCGCTCTGGGACCATATCGGTCTGGGCGCCGCGGAGCCGACCACGCAGCTGACCGACTATCAGAGGTCGCGTCTCGGCATGCTGATTTTCCGCAACAACCTCGATGTACGAAGGGTTGGTGTCTCCTATGCAATAGAGATATCCTTCACTTCCGCCGATCCCGACCGCGCAGCCAAGATTGCGAATGCAACGGCTGACGCCTTCGTGCATGAACAGATCGACACCAAGGCTGAGGCGGCAAGAGAGGGTGGAGCATGGCTGGAAAAGCGCCTCCAGCAACTGCGGACCCAGATGAACGAGGCGATGGCCAGGGCGCAGGCATTCCGCTCTCGACACGACTATAGTGTAAACGGCGATCCAAGTGGTGGAGACGGCGTCAATTCTGAACCTACTCTCGAAGAACTCGAGGTGACTGCTGACACGTTTCAAAAAATGTATGAGAGCTTCCTGCAGGCTTACACCAACTCTGTAAGCCAGCAATCCTATCCCGTTGCAGATGCGAGAGTGATCACTGCCGCGACGCCGCCGCTTTCTCCGAGCGCACCGAGGCCGAAGCTGGTGCTGGCCTTCGCCGCGGTTGCCGGCCTCATTATTGGCATTGGCCTTTCTTTTGCACGGCACTCGTTCGATTGGACCGTGCGGTCGCCACGTCATATCCACGATAATCTGGGCATAGAGTGCATCGGAGAACTGCCGTCCACGTGCAAGCACAGGGAATTCGGAAACGTCGACGAGGTGGCCCGCCATCCCTGGTCGCGATACAGCCAGAGTCTGCGCAAAGCGCGAACTGAAATCAGCCTGGCGGAAACGAACCACCCGGTGAGGTTCCTCGGGCTGACAGCTGTTTCCAACAACAGCCAGAAAAGTTCTGTCGTGAGCAATCTCGCCACCCTCTACTCGATGTCTGGTCTGAAGACTTTGGTCATCGATGCCGATGTCCGGAGATCGACGATCACCACACGGCTGGTCGGGCGCTCGGAGATATTGGGCGAAGAGTGCAGGGAGCCTGTTCGACTCAACATCATCCGCGGTCTGGGCCGGCGATTCGACGTGCTTTCAAGTTCCGTAGTGGATGCAAAAAACCTGCTCGTGCCAAGGAACATGCAGGCTTTCCTCTCCGAAATCAGCACCGACGATCCGGCAGCCTACGAACTGGCCGCTTACGACATAGTCATTGTCGATATGCCGACGCTTGAATCCGGGGCGGATGACTTAATCATTGGATCCGTGCTCGACGGCGTCGTGGTCGTAGCGGAGTGGGGCAAGACGCACGTCGACACGCTGCGGGAACTCATGAGAACACTCCAGGCCTCCAGGACGCAGATACTTGGCGTGCTTCTCACAAAGGCGCGGGCAATCACATCGAAGCACCGTCGAATTGCGGCCAGGCAGGGTGCTTTCGGAAGTCGGCAAAGCGTGTAGAGCGATCATACGTGAGGAATAGGGGGTAGCCCCGGACGTAGCGCGCTACCTCCTTTGCATTTCTTGCCGGCAAGTTCCGTCCTTGGAAGACTGTCAAGTCACAGAACTGGAAACAGCGACCGTCACATGACAAACGCCTTCGAAAAGCAGTCGCACCAGGGGGGCTCGATTTGGGGCCAGCCAGTTGTGACGGCGGCGGTTGAGAGCCGGGCGGTCCTGCATGTTGTTTCCACGCGCGACTACGCCAGTGCCGGAACAGCGCTGGATGACCTCCCGAATGCCATCAATACGGGAACGACGAACCCTCCGATTGGAGGTCTCTTCAAACGGGTCATGGATCTGATCATAGCTGCCACAGCGCTCATTTTGGCCGCGCCCGTCATGATTGTCGTCGGCGTGCTCATCAAGATCATGACCAGGGGTCCGGCGGTATTCTCGCATAGCCGTGTCGGCTTCGGCGGAAAGCCATTCAACTGCTACAAGTTTCGCTCGATGGTCGCCGATTCAGACGAAGTTCTGAAGACATATCTCGATGCTAACCCCGACGCACGCAAGGAATGGGAAGAGACCCACAAGATCAGGAACGATCCCCGGGTCACGCTCTTCGGGCGGCTGCTTCGCAAGTCCAGCCTGGATGAGCTCCCCCAGCTCATCAACATCCTGCGTGGTGACATGAGCTGCGTCGGTCCAAGACCAATCGTCAAGGATGAGCTCAGACGTTATGGCGAGCATCAGGCGGAGTATCTCGTAACGAGACCCGGACTTACCGGTCTTTGGCAGGTGAGCGGAAGAAGCAGTATGGACTACGGCAACCGCGTCGCGCTGGACAGCCAGTATGTGCGGAATTGGTCGATCTGGCTCGATGTGGTGATCTTGCTCAGGACCGTTGTCGCGGTCATGCGGGTCGACAGGGCTTCCTGACGCGTCGAGCAGATTAGCCTTAGTTTCGGTTCTTATAATCGGATAGAGACAAACCGACGATATAGGCGCAAGCCAAAAAAAATATCAGGATCAAAGATTTGCCCAGGCTAGCATGGCCTGGCATTCCCAGGCTATTCCAGGCAACGATCCCGATCAGAAGCACGGCGGTCGCCGCCAGCAGAGCCGGCGTCTTGAACCGCAAACCGAGTAGTATCCCTGCCACCAACACGGCGAGTATGCTCGTAAGCACCGATATCTCCAGTGGCACCCGCAGAACCATTTGGCCTGCCGCGGCAGGGAAGTTCCGTTAGGGGGCAGAGCCCAGCATGCGCCAACTGATATGCGGCCCCGAAGTGCAAGGCAAGTGCTAGAAATCGTGCTTGGGAAATGCCGCTCAGAATGTCAAAACCCAGCTCTGTCGAGCCTCGTATTTCCGACCATTAGGGCATCACCACTTGGGCTGTGGCAGTTCAACCGCCGCATCGATCGGGCCAAGCTTCCGACCCGAATCTGGTTTCAAGGGGGACGTGCTCAGTTCGTATTGCGAACGGCAGTTGTGTCCACCTCGATGCTGGCATCCGCTGCAGGCAAGCTATCCAAACCTGATTGCGGCAGCGGGATCTCGACCTTCACGGTGTCGCCCGGTTCGATAAGGGTTGTCTCCAGGGCGGCAAGCTCTTCCGTGCCTCCATCTTTCGGCCTCACAATCGTGAAGATCGGCTTTGCCTTTGCCGCATTTTGCCTAAGCGCCAGCAAAGCGGGGGCTGTAACTTGTGTTTCGTGCAGCAGCTGCACTGCGGTGTTGGATTTGCTGGTGACCTCGTTGAGCTGTTGCTGCGTTTCTCGCAAGCTCTCTGCAATTTCGCTGGAATGCTGGTTGCTGAGGTTGAGGATTTCGATGTCGGTCTTGCTCATCTCTTGCCTGACACGCAGCATCGAGGTCTCAGCTGCCAGTCTTTCGCTTTGCATCTGGGCGACGGTTCCCTCCAACGAAAGTTCCCGCGGTGCAACCGCGAGGCCCTTCTGCACCAGGTTCGAAACGCCTGCAAGCTCCTTTTGGATTAGTTCGATTTGTTTGTCATGGAAAGTCAGTTGTTGTTCGAGAGAAACCAACTCTTGTTGCAGGAAGTCCTTGAGTTCGTGCAGTGAACGGAGTTGCGTTGCCAGCGAATCTTTACGGATGGCGAAAATCTTGCGCTCCTGATCCATTGCCAGCGCAATGGTCTCGTTCGACGCCCTGTCCGTCAATTCCGAGGGAAAAGTGATGTTGTCGTTGCCGGCCAACTCTGCCTGCAACCGCGCCTTGCGCGCGAGCAGGCTGACATTGTTCAGAGCCAGTAGTCCAACATCGCCTTGGCCCGAAATCACCTCTCGCTCAAGACGGGACAAATCATCCTCGCGTATGGGTAGCCCGCCGGCGATCCCCAGTGCCTGCAGCACTGTCAGTTCGGGTCGATAGGGAAATTCGCCAGGCTGCTTGACGTTGCCGACAATATAGAACGGCCGGTATTGGGCGATCTCCGCAGCCACATCCGGCTCGCGGCCAAGACCCATGCGCTGCATCAGCCGATCGCCTATTGCGCGAGCCAGATCCGCGGGAGCGGTACCCTCGGCGCGTATCTGCCCGACAAAAGGAAGAAAAAGCGTGCCGTCGGCACCGACGGTGAAAGTGTCGTTGAGAGCTGTCCACTCGAAGATCACATCGCGTGATGCGCGCCATTCATAGACCTTAAGCCTGACCTTGTCCTGTGGTCCAAGGAGGTACTCCGCAGCTGATGCCGACAACGGGCAGGCAGATGCCGTCGCCAATGAAATCGCTGCCGCTGTCGAAAGCCATTTGCGCATTGTCTTCACCATCGTCAGATCTTCAGGATGTATTCGGGCTCGATCCGGCCCATGGCGATATGAACGATCGCCAGCGCGTTGCCGAGGAGCCGACCCCTCCGATCGACATACGGCTCGGGCCAAAGGCTCTTTGCGAGGTTGGCTGCTATATTCCTGAACATGAGAGGGAGGGCGAAGGAGGCCGGCACCGTCCCTTTCCTTACTAGGTAGATCGCATTGGCGACCTGGGAGTAGCCGAAACGCTTTCCGCTGACGCGGCCCGTCTTGATTCCGAGATGAACGCCCCTGATCGACGTCACGCATACCACGCGACCCCTGGATCTCATTTGACTGGTGAAATCGATGTCTTCCTGCCAGCCGTAGAGGACAAGGCGCTCGTCGAATCGCAAATCGCCAATCATCGAAGAGCGGAACGACATGTTGCAGCCATAGGCACCGACATGATCGACGACGGATGGTCCGCCCGGTTCTTGTCCTTCAGAGTCCTGTAGGGCGGCTTCTGCATCGCTCCAAGTGAGACCGGCATTGGTAGCGCCGTCTTTGACAACCCTGCCCATTACAACCGCCCATCTGTCATTTCGGGCAAAGGCCTGCTCGATCTGCTCCAGGTATCGGGCGGATGGAACGAAGTCGTCGTCGAAGAACGTTATGATGTCGAAGCGCCCTAGTGAGGGCAGGAGAGCCGAATTGCGTTGTGCAGCCAATCCTTTTGGCCCGAAAACGCTCGAAACCGGGAAAAGGCAACCGTGCGGAAGTTCGACATGCGTCGCGTCGGGTGCCGACAGTATGACTTCATCGGGCAGTCTTGTCTGGCCGCCTAAATATCCCAGCAGGCGAGCGACCTGCTCGCTTCGGCCGAGGGTTGGGATAATCACTGCAAGTTTCATTTTTGGTCCAGGCGTCGCTTCCCCTGACCCTATGACGACGCGAGGGCCCAAACAGCCTGCATAAAAGTGGGCTCGGCCGACTCGGCCTACCACCGGGTACCTGCTTTTGAAGTATTTCCCGCAAACGGCCTGCGACCATAAGCGGTAGGCGACCGATCGCCCGGTGCGCTCCGTGACCAATCGGACAACTTGCGAGGGCCATCTGACGAAACAAAAACTGAGGCCTCGAGTAGGAAGGGGAGAACCATGCTCCATGAACGCTCTTCCGACCTGGCCATCGCGGCCAAGGTCGAAATGCCCATCGAGGAGTTGTCGGCTGCTCCCGCACCAGACTTCGACAGATATGCAAGGATAGCTGTCGTCCACGACTGGTGCCCAAATTTCCGGGGCGGCGAACGGGTGCTGGCGCAGATTTGCAAACAGTTTCCCAATGCGGAGGTATTCACGCTTTTCGATTTCCTGCCGGCCGAGGTGAAGGAGCAATACTTCCGCGACGTGGAATTTCATACCTCTGCGGCCAACCGGATACCGATGGTCCAGAAATTCTACCGTTCCCTCTTCTTCTTTTGCCCCTTCCTGGTCGAACAGTTCGACGTGACCGGCTATGACGCGGTGATCTCGTCTTCGGCCGCCTTTTCGCGGGGTGTGATCACGAGGCCTGATCAGCCGCATCTGTGCTACGTGCACAGCCCCGTCCGCTACGCGTGGGACGAGCAGTTTTCCTATCTTCAGCAAGGCAAGCTCGGTTTCGGTCCGAAGGGAATGCTGTACCGATACATGCTGCACAGATTGAGGACGTGGGATACGAGAACCGCTCACGGTCCGGATCTGATGCTGGCGAATTCGAACTATGTCCGTTCCCGAATCCAGCACATTTATGGGCGTGACGCTCGGGTCGTTTTCCCGCCCGTCTCGCTGAATGAACTGCCGTGCGTTGAAGACAAGGACGACTACTATGTCTCGGCGTCGTTCCTGGCCCCCTACAAGCGCACCGACCTCGTCATCAAGGCCTTCAACGAGATGCCGTCTCGGCGGTTGGTCATCGTCGGCGAAGGACAGCAGTCGACGAGCCTCCGATCGCTGGCAGGTCCGAACGTCACATTCTCGGGATTCCTTCCTCGCAAAGAGTATGTCGATACGCTTGCCCGGGCGAAGGCGATGGTCTTTGCAGGTTGCGAGGACTTCGGCATCGCGCTGGCCGAGGCGCAGGCTTGCGGGACGCCGCTTATCGCCTTT
The DNA here is from genome assembly GCF_020165615.1 of Mesorhizobium sp. BH1-1-5. Lineage (NCBI taxonomy): Bacteria > Pseudomonadati > Pseudomonadota > Alphaproteobacteria > Hyphomicrobiales > Phyllobacteriaceae > Mesorhizobium > Mesorhizobium sp. BH1-1-5. The sequence continues at coordinate 14,975 of NZ_JAIUIM010000046.1, read as the reverse complement.
GGTCGCGGCGGTGCGGTCGATATCGCGCGGCGCCTCGGCTCAGGTCCCGAGCCAACGGGAGTCCTGTTTAAGGCCCAGACGATCGGGCACCTCAAAGAAGCGGTCGAGCGGTTCGAGGAAAACAGCCACCTCATCACGCCAGAGGCCTGCGCCAGGAATGCACAGCGTTTCTCGGAAGAGAATTTCGATCGGGCCATGCTGGAGTCGATCGGCGCCGTCCAGGCGCTTCACGGGATCATGTGAGTTCGCGTAACCTGGCGACCTTGGCTTCTGCATCGATGCCGTCGGCCACGGCCATCGCCTGCATGTACCGCAAGGCGCTCGCTCTCCAGCTATATGCCGAGGCTCTGGTTTTTCCTTTCGCTGCCAACTGCTGGCGAAGGACCTTGGAATTGCGGAGACCCATGAAGCGATCGAACCACGCGTGCGGATTGTCGGCGGCTGCATAAAGGGCCGCGTTCTGGCAGACCTCTGGCAGGCTGGCGCGTTCGGACACCACAACGGGGCAGCCGAGGGCCATCGCCTCGACAACCGGAAGACCAAAGCCTTCCGTGAGCGAAGGGAAGGCCAAGCAAAGCGAGTCCATCAGCAGCGCTGCCAACTCGTCATCCGAAATGCGTCTGAGCCAATGGATGTTTCCGGCTTCAGCCCTGGCCGATCCTCTTTTGAAAATATGCGAACCCGACATGCCGACTACCGCGATCCTCAGTCCGGCTTCGCCGAGGCGGTCGGCCATGCCGAGAATGAGATCCACATTTTTGTGGGGCGCGGCGCTGCCGATCAAGACTATGGTATCCCGCGAGGCGGCCAATCGCGTCGCGGCCGAGTGTTCAGGCTTCCACTGCAGCGCGTGTTCATGGCCGTTCGGCGCAACGAAGGCCCTTCGTGCTGTGACAATGTCGCGGCGAACCAGTTCGCCCAGTGAGAAATTGGAAACGGTCGAAATGTTGCATGCCGTCTTGCCGAGGCATGGCAGCAGCGCTTTGTAAGATGCCCTGAAGCCAAGTGAGTAGCTCTGGGGGGCATTCCACACATTTGCATCATGAATGCAGACAATATGCTTGCGGGACAGAAGCGGCCCGGTATTGCATAGACTAAGCAGGCCGCTGCCGTGCAACGAAGTGGCCAGTTGGGTCTGCTCCCACAGATGCCCACCCGTGCTGCCTACCTCGACCCGCTCAATGGAATTGAGCGGAATGTCCGAGCTGTCCGGCGGACAGTGAAGCCGGATCTCGAGCCCATGGGTGAGCGGTACCCCCTCGGCGATCAAGGCATCAAGTGAACGGACGATCTCTCTCGCATAACGCTGGACGCCAGTTGTCGGTTGAGAAAGGAAACGTCCATTGATCGCCCAGTGCCGTGCCATGTCACCCTCTCGATTTCCTTAGTTTGAAACCGCGAACGCGTGCGGTCACTACGGCCGTTGGGTCATCCGGACGCGCGTAGCATCATCCAGCAGGCGAGTGCAGGTGTTGGAACTACCTCAAACGTTTTAGGACCGTTGCGTTTCCGAGAGTGTTAGTGTGGCTCCCGGTTCCGGTAAGGCGGAGGAGGTGATGGGCAAATCTGAGTTCAATGCGGCGCCGGCCGGACGGCCAAGGCATTTGAACGGACACAGCGCTGCCGCGGTGGTGGCGCGGTCGCTTCGCGAAAGCCCGCAATACTTGATCGGCCATCCTGGCAGGGCGTTGGCGGACTTCGAGCAGCCGAAGCGGCGCTGGACCATCAATGGCGACTTCACCACGCTCCGACGTAATGGGATAGCGCGCTACGCATTGGAAGTCACGACGGCTCTAGACGCGCTCATTTCAGAAGGGCATCCGCTTGGCCGAGATTTGGAGATCGATCTCGTGGTGCCGCGCCCGCTTGCCGAACCTCTTCATCTGAAGGCTATATCGGTCCGGGTCGTTCCGGAGTTCAACAGGCCCCGACTTCCTCAGCTCTGGGTGCAGGCGCAACTGCCCTGGCATGTGCCTGGAGGACTGCTGAGCTTTTGCAACCTCGCACCGGTCATGCTGAGGCGCCAGATTGCATGCATTCATGACATGCATACGAGGCTGATGCCGTCGAGCTATGCGCGAGGATTCCGTTGGGCGCATCGCCTGATCCTTCCACTGCTTGGCAGGCGGGCCGCACGGATAACCACGGTTTCGCAACTCTCCCGCAGCCATCTGATCAAGTTCGGCATCGCACGCGAGGAAAACATCGTCGTTACCTACAATGGCAGCGACCATGCGAAGAAGTGGGATGCGACAAGATCATCCTTGGCCGTCAATCGAGGCAGGCGATATGTCGTTTGTCTCGGTCGGGGGGACCAAGAATACAAGAACATGGGGCTGCTAGCCAAACTTGCCCCGATTCTGGATGAGATGGGTCTAGACCTCTGGATGCCAGGCGATGTCGGCGAGGAAACGATCTTGCGGCATGTCCCGGAAATGCCTGCGAACGTCATCCTTCTCGGGCGCATAAGTGACCATGACTTCAAGAAGGTGCTCGAAGGCGCGCTTTGCTTCCTGTTTCCGTCACGGATCGAAGGTTTTGGGCTGCCTGCCGTCGAGGCGATGGCGTCGGGTTGCCCGGTCGTAGCTTCGACTTCGCCATGCCTGCCTGAAATCTGCGGAGATTCGGCGCTCTATGCGGATCCGGATGACATCCAGTCATGGGCGGAAAACGTTCGCCAACTGGCGCTCGACCCGGAGTTGCGTAAGCGAATGGTCAGCAAGGGCCATGCCAGGGCGAGCAGCTATTCCTGGCGCTGGATCGCGTGGAAATATCTGGAGCTCATGATCCAGGTGGATGTGGATTTCGGAGACGTGCACGGGTAATTGGCCAAGCGTCGCAGCTAGCCGCTTGGTTACTGCACGAAGCACATACCAATTCGATCCAGCCTCGGCGGCTACTACTATCATCTGGTGCGGCCTCAGCTCCGCAACCAAATAGTCATACCGTCTGATGGTTAGGTTACGGCCTCCAAAAGAGGTAGTGCCTGGCTTCACATGTCCGTATGGGCAAATTGCTTCCAACTCCCGCAGTTCCAACTATCGCAATATCGAAAGTCGTGCAGGGAGGCATGATTGTCATGTCACTTCGTCTTGCAGCCGTCGCTGCTTTCTTGCTGATAACAACCGCGCCCTCATCCGCGGATTTGATCTGGGGCGTGAACGGTCATCCGATAGTTTCTTATCCGGGCATTCCGATCGAAAAACAGCTCGATTTCGTCAAGAACCTCGGCCTCAAATCATATCGGGTCAACATCACGACCGAAGATGAGGCGGACACTCTTGCTCAAGTCGTCAAGGCCGGGAAAGCGAGGGGAATCGAAATTTTGCCTGTGATCACACCCGGGCTGGACTTAGACAAGGACCAGCCGGATCAACTTTATGTTGAGGCCCGGAAATTGGCGGTTGCCCTCGGCGCCAGGTTCAAGAACGATATCCGCGTTTGGGAACTGGGCAACGAGATGGAGAACTACGCCATCATAAAGCCGTGCGAGAAACGCGACGACGGAACACAATATCCGTGTGGCTGGGGCCCCGCCGGAGGGAAAGGAATACTTGACTACTACGGTCCGCGCTGGCTGAAGGTGAGTTCCGTTCTAAAAGGCCTGTCGGACGGCATGACGCAGGTCGACCCCGGCATAAGGAAGGCAATAGGCACGGCCGGATGGGGCCATACTGGCGCCTTCGCGCGGATGAAGCAGGACGGGATCGCCTGGGATATCTCCGTCTGGCACATGTATGGTGAAGATCCGGAGTGGGCTTTTCGCGAGATTTCCTCCTATGGCAAGCCGATCTGGGTCACTGAATTCAACAATCCCTACGGAAGTCAGCACGGCGAGCGGCAGCAGGATGAGGGCGTCAGGCAGACAATGACGCGGCTTCGCCAGCTCCAGGGCAACTACAAGGTGGAGGCAGCGCATATCTATGAGCTGCTGGATGAGACCTATTGGGCTCCGAGCTTCGAAGCCAATATGGGTCTGGTCAGGCTCACCAAAAATAACAACGGCAGATGGGTAACCGGTGAACCGAAACCTGCCTACATGGCTGTTCGCGACATTATCCGTGGCCCGCAGCCGCTGCCTATGCCTAACCGGAATTGCGATTCAGATGCCAAGTTTGCTGACGGATTCACCTATGTCCGCCAGGTAAATTTCGCCTACTGCCTCGTCCTCGGCCATGACGGCGACGCCGCAGGCTTGGATCGTTGGTCGACGGCTCTCGAGAACGGAGACGCCAGGATTACCGACGTGGTCATGGAAATGATCCGCTCCGAAGAATTCGAAGCCAAATATGCCACGATCGGCCTGACGGATCGCGCCTACATCGCCTTTCTCTACAAGCTGTTGCTGGATCGCCCCGGAGACAGCTACGGGATGGAAACTTATTCCCGTCAGTTGCGTGGCGGGTCGATGACGCGCGATGCCATTGCCTTGGGCATCGTCAACTCGAGCGAATTCAAATCCCGGCATGCCGCCGCGAGCGACACCTCGGATGTGCCCGCGCCCGGCTAAGCAAGGCAATGGCGGTGGTTATGACGGGTGGCTCGCACGTCCATCGCTCTGCCTCCCGCCCACAAAATTTGACCATTTGCCTGCAAGTTCGTCTCAATCCACGGGTCGAAGCATGTCGCCGGCTAGGCGAGAAATTCGTGGTGCCAATTCCTTTCCGCGACAGCGATCGATCCATCGTAGTTGCCGAGATGGACGTCGCACTTTTTTTGCGAGTGGCCGCGGCACGCACTCGCGACTGTTGAAACAGCCCGTGCAGCGCCGCCCTCGCCGCTCATGAGACGGTCGGAAGGAGAGCGCCAGGCCGATGGAGCGATTGTCTGCACTCGTTGCCATCGACGTCTCAGATGTGGCACCCAAAACTACGCTCGAATGGAAGCCGGACCGACGACGGGATACTGATCCTCGCCCTTCGCCGGTGTAGGTGCCACCTGAGATCAGTTGGCACGCACGATTCTGTAACGGATGGATTTGCAAAAACGAAGGCTTTGCTCAGACGTGTGGGACGCTCCAGCCGCGCGGAAGCCTACATTGCCCGGCTCAAAATTTCACGATCACTAAAGGCTGCTAATTCAGCAATTTTAGTGGATATCGAAAACCAATACTGTGTCTAACAAACCAACGAGACACCGTTTGCATGGGTCGAGCAACGGACGATCGTGTAGCGAGGTCAACAAAAAATACGGCCCGCCGAGGTTCAACCTCGTCGGGCCGCCTGAAACGCTTCATTCTTCCGCAGGAGCGCCTTCCCCGAACAGATCGTTGACCTTGTAGGCGACCTCTGTCCTGTTGGTCGCCTTCAGCTTTTTCATGATGTTTCGGATGTGCACCTTCACGGTGCTTTCGCGCAAGTTCAACTCGTAGGCTATGATCTTGTTCGCCTTGCCGCGCCGAAGCGCCTGTGCCACTTCAGCTTGCCGGTGCGTGAACATAGTCGTCAACGGACGCGGGTCGCGGCTGCCTGAATCGATCAGATGCCGCATGGAAAGCACGCTGCTCGCTGGCACAAAGATGCCACCAGCCGCCGCAAGGTTGAGGGCTTCGACACAGACATCGATGCCAACCGAAGTCGGAATGTATCCGCGCGCGCCGCATTCGAGCGCTACAAGTATTTGTGAAATATCGTCGGTGTCAGCTAAAAGTATTACTGGAACAGAGCTGAATTCTGAAGATATCGATCTGATCTCATCAGAAATGCGTTGGTCAGTGACTTTGCGGCCGCCGAGATTGAACAGAATGGCAGATAGAGGAGCGTATGAATCCTTCTTTATGCGCCATTCCTCGATCGTGCCCATGGCAGCGACAGCCATGCCAAGATCGTGATCCTCAAGGGCCGATGCAAGACATTCTCTGTCCAAGGCCCTTCCGTCCAGAATAAGGAGGCATTCTCTATCTGCTTGTTCGTTGTCCCTAGTACCACCGCCCGACGAAATCTCTGGTTGACTTGGTAAAGCGAAACTATGTAGTCCGATTGCAGAACTCATACCAGCACCCCAACTTTTGCCCAAACGAGACCGCCTGTTGGCGATCGGCACGATCCCCTCAAATCTTAGATTTTTGAAAGCTTTCTACCCAACCCATCGTGAGTGCCCTGCCAAGCTTCCCCAGCTCAGGCACTCCTCGTTTTCTCCCCTACGCCACCTAGAATTGAGTAGATCACGCTTTACAAGTGGGCGCTAATCTAAGTTAATTTTTTGCAAATTTTTTATTCAGCCCTATGGAATCCAGATGGCCAGACAGGCGGTAAGGGCCGTCCAATAGGGGGCGAACCCAGGAATCCAGCATGCAAATGGTTAAAGATAGTCAGCGCCACCCAAGCTTATCCGATAGGCGGAAGCAGGACCACTAGTGCGTTCCGTTGCTTACTCTAAAGGCTTCGTTGACGCCATGTATCGTCGAAGATGAACATTGGTTGCCGCTGTTCGCCCGGGCTGACGCGGTCTGTCTGCGGATAAAGCGAAGACAGGGTAGGGGAGCCGCTCGCCCGCCCCGGTGGCTCCCCTATCGCTTTGTGGGAGCGGCGCGCCAAAAAGATAGCGAATAAAAAATCCGCCTGCCAGCATGGGCTGATAGGCGGATGGATGCTCCTAGAACTGACGCTTGGATCTCAGGCGTTTCCCTGGGGATCAGTCTCGCTCAGCCAACGGCCGCCGACTGCATCGCTGCGGGTGACGGTTTCGAAGGCATCGATCAACTTCTTGGCGGCTTTGTTGGCAACGTGGGATTCGGGGTACTGGGCGGTCACAGCCCGCGCCCGCTCGTAAATTTCCCTCAGTTGCATCATCTGCTTTGGGCCAAATGCGCCATGTACAACCTGGGTGGTCATACCGCTTATCCTCCTCATGCTGGAATTCTGGAGAACCCACCCCGTTGCCCAGAACTCCTGATATTCTCTCACTAACACGACATCTCACCATTGTAAGCAGAAACGTGCCCGCAAACTGTGTATAAGTGCGACATCTCTCGCCGTCGAGGCGTTCTTTAGTGTGCGTGTGCCAATTAGCCATTTGCAGGATGGGGTAGGCCGGAACCCGAAAGGCCGGCGTATCGAAGTATCGCGGACGTGTCGGCCGTATGCCGCGCGTGCGTCTCAAGCCCAAGCAAATAACTCGGCATTTGGCGTCCATAGCCGGCAGCCCTTTTTACCAGGCTCAGCGCCAAGCATAACACTACGCCGTGGGATCTGCCGCCTCTCAGGGGCTACGGCTTCCTGCGGAACGCGGGGATACGCCGTTTGGCTCTCTTGCCCAAGCAGTGTGCCTGACGAAAGATGCATCATCGGATAGTGTCTTTCGTCAACGTTAGCATGACCAACCGAGCGAGAGGCTCGATCAGCAATGCAGGTTTCTTTACCGGGTCTGCTGGTGTTCGCGACTATTCTGATCCTTGCCTATTACTCCCGGGGAATGCTGATAGTTGGGCTGATTGCTTCTCAGGCATTCGGCGCTACGGCCGTCATGACCCTGACTTTTTTGGGTGGGTCATCTCCGCTCATCTACACCATGTTCGAGGCGCTGCTCGTCGCTGCCGTCGCTGCCAGACGACGTATATGGCTCGACCTAGGAAGCGTATTTGGCAGCATCCGCCCGGTCTGGATCCTCGCGAGCCTTATGGTTTACGCAATCATTGGAGCGTGGTTGTTTCCAAGGTTCTTTGCCGGGCAGACCGCTGTCTTTGTCCAGTCGAAAATCCGGGGCACCGTCGTGGAAGCTTCGCTGGCTCCGATTTCAGGCAATATCTCTCAGACAGGCTATTTCATTCTCGGCGGGCTCACGACCATCGCGCTTTGCACGCTGTTACTGCATGCCGACAGGATAGACCAGCTACGCCGTGGGTTCTTCTTGTGGTGCGGCCTGCATGCCGGCATGGGGCTGATTGACTTCGCCAGCAAGAATGCCGGCGTGGGCGACGTACTCGCTCCGATCAGAACCGCCAACTATGCCATCATAAGCGACGCTTACGAGGCCGGTTTCGCACGCATCACCGGATCTTTTTCCGAAGCTTCTTCGTTTGCCGGCGCCTCTCTGGCCTGCCTGGCATTCTCCTACACTTATTGGAGAATGACCAAGTCCCGTCTTGCCCAGGGGCTATCGGCCATCTTGCTTTTCCTGACCATCCTGTCGACGTCCTCGACCGCCTATGTCGGCCTCACTTTGCTGTGCATGCCGGTCGCCCTCTCAATGTTGACGTCGCTTCTCAGGGGAAGAGTCGCGCGGGAAGAGATGTTGATCGCGGTCCTGATGGCGCTGGGTGTGGTGGTTGTTATGGGCGTCAGCCTCTACCGCGCCGACGCCCTGGATCCCTTCGTCAGGCTCATCAACAGCACCATCATCAACAAAGCCGATTCTACCTCGGGGCATGAGCGTACCTATTGGAACCTCAAAAGCCTGCAGTCCTTTGTCGACACCAGTGGCCTTGGCGTCGGCTTCGGCAGTTCCAGGGCATCGAGTTGGCCGATCGCGGTTCTGTCGCAGCTTGGATTCTTTGGATCTCTGATGCTGGCGATGCTGCTCGGTATCCTGGCCAGGGGATTGGGCGGGGTACAACAATGGGTGGCGCCTGAGACTGCTGCCGTCGCAATCAGCATCAGGAACGCCGCCTTCGCGGGCATCATTGCTAACTCGGTGTCAGGCGGCAGCGCCGACCCCGGCGTGCTCTTCTTCATCGCAATCGCCGTTGTCTCTGCCGCCAGGGTCAACGCCTTGCGCACGGCGGCAGCTTTCGAAAGACGCAGTCGCTATCAGGCCGTGCAGCCCATGCCTGCTATTGAGCCTGCTTAAGTGACCGGCACGCTATACAGTTGCCGGGCAATACTGTTTGCTCCGGTGGTTTCGTCAATGATCCCGGAAAATCGAACTACTGGTCTCGTGGGCCATCCACGGGCAATCCCCGCCTTTTTTGGGATGTTTGCGTGCAATCTCAGTAGCCGTACTTTCTCGCTGGCTACCGACAATAGTAAGGGTCTGATGCAATTCGAGCGGCGGGAAGTCGGCGAACGGCGTCTTCGGAAATATGCGCGGCCAAGCGTCCCAGGCTCTCTATCCCCCCAGCAATAGGCTTCTCCAGCCCTGCAGGAAGCGTTGTTTCGAGGCGCGTGAAGCAACGTCGCGAAGCTCGTGGCTGGCCTGTGCTTTTTCGGTCGGGCTCCGCGAAAGGGCACGCCTCATTGCCTGTCCGATTGCGCTCGCGTCTCTTGGCGGGACTTGCATGCAGACGCCTTCCACCGCTTCCACCAATGCACTTTCCTCGGAAACGATCGGTAAGAGGCCCATATAGGCCGCCTCCAAGGCGGGCATGCCAAATCCTTCCAAGAGGCTCGGCAGAACGAATGCCTCTGCCTTCGCGTAGAGCCACCGCAACTGGCTGTCCGGCACATATCCTGGCAACACCGTCCCTGGTATCGATTTCGCGAGGTCAATGATCTTATCACGGCCTTCGCCTCGGGAGCCGCAAAGCACGTATTTGAAACCCTGTTTGTAGAACCCGCCGTCTCGATATGCCTCAAGCGCAGCGATCTGGTTCTTGCGGGTTTCGAAGGCACCGACGGTGAGGAAGAACCGCCCGTTGACACCAGGAAGGGGTTCCAGGGCGCCGTCGAACAGGCCAGTTCGCACATATAGCGGAATAGTGGTCAGGAATCGGAAGTTCGATCCATAGATTGAAACGAAGTTATCCTTCGACCAGTCACTGACGAAAACGATCCCGGGCCTGTGCCTGCGGATTTTCTCATATGCGACACGGTAGATTTCGACCGTTGTAGCGTCATAGAGGAAGCTGTGGGTCAAAGGGCCGACGTCATGGCAGAGCACGATATCTTTTTCAGCCAGCTCTGATCTCAGAACAAAGAGCGGATCGAGAAAGACCCGCGAGTTGCCGTCAGCGGTCTTGCTGCCAATCAGCCAGCGCCGGTTGTCCTTGAGCCAGGTGATTTCGAGCATCATCAGCCTGGCCATGATCTTTCGCGCCAGCCCTTCGGGTGCTGTCGCGCCAAGTCGCCAATAGCGAACTTTTGCATGTTCTGGCACGAATTCCTGGCAAAGGTCCTTGGCGATATGCCAGGCACCTGTCCTATTCAGTATAGATAGTGAATTTTCGAAAAGCAGACGACCGACGGCTGCGCCGGCGAGTGGTGTGGAACGAGCTGCCGTCGCAACGGTTATCGGCTCCACAATGTCTCGTCTTTTGGAAAAATGCAGCAAGTTGCAGCCCTAACAATAGCTTCAAACCGATGGCGGTTTTCTGCCCGCCTAGAAGCTATCGGTCAATTGCGCTTCGTCAATGAGACTAGTGCGTCCAGGGCTAGTCCAAAAGGAGAAGATCTGTCCTAGCTGATCGGATGTTGTGTTCGGATAAGTCGACAGGAAGGAACCGCTGTCACCGTCCTCCATTGTTGCTGACTATGGATATTTGCCCGATCACGCCCGATTTCCGCGTTTGCAGAAGGTCGCGGATCTTTTGTCAAGTCAACGCCATTAGGCCTGCCATGAGAGGACGCTGCGCCAATGTCAGTCGATCGTTTCGTACGCGATGCCGGGGCTCAATCCTGGCCTCCAACCGGTAAGCAAGCAGGTGCCATCTCGCCGCGTGCGAGCTCCAAAACGCTGCGCGCTTCGAAGTTGACTTCCGCTGTGCATACTACACGACCCTCAGTGTCCCTGACATGAATCGCTATTGTCCCGATGTGCATCGTCGGGACCAAGTCCTTCGCGATGTCAACTGCTGCTTTGGCGGCCTGCAGCTTGGCGGCCGTAAGGTCGACCATATCCAAGCCATCCTCGTCTCGGACCAAAGTGCCGCCCTCATACGTGTCGAAGTAAAATCGCATTGGAATTCAACCGGCATGTCATTTCCATTGGCAGGAAGGATTTTTAAGCTCACCCGGTTCGTTTCTGGAAGACAGTAAGGACCAATGCCGCCGAATGTCCGACCTCAGTCGCTCTTCGCCTATCCGGTCGATGAAGAAATTTGCTGCGGCCAGCGCCCTGTTGGGTTAACTGAGTGGGGTAGGAGTCGGCCTCGGCAGTCCTAAGTCCGCCCAATATGGCGGGATGGCGAATGTTGTTCCGCCGAGCAAGGCGTGATCGCGTAACTCGTGGTTGCACTTACTAACAATCGGCCGCCCTCGTTGGCTTTTGACCTTATAGCCCGAAGCGGAACTTCCACGTTCGGTTCCAAATCGGACATTCGCAGAAGCGCTAAGCGCCGTTTACTTCTAGTGCGGTGACGGTACTTTTCGAGACGGCCTGGGCGTGTCGTCGAACGCCGCAAAGTGCAAAAATCGTCCGATTGATGGCGATAGTTGGTGAAACCTCAAAAATATTTTTTGCGACGATTTTCCCTTTAGAATCAAAAGCGTAACCTTTCGACGGTTCCGATGTCGGAATTTGCTTGAGGGTTAAAAACATTTGTCAGAGATTTCAATGAGTTATATGCTATTCAAACAATCGAGTGGGAGTGAGGGGCGAACGGTGCGATAGCGTAGTCTCGGCGGTGATTTTCGTTGCCCTATAAATCGCCTCCGTGTCCATATCCGACTCCCGCTCGACTGGTGATCTCCATCTCCGATCTGGCAGACCCGATCTGCGCCCACATCCCGGATTAAGTAAAGTGCTTTCAAATGACGCGAGGGCCGCGGCGTAGAACGGCGTGTACAGGGCGTGTCTGCTTCGCGCCCCATCTCGGCCGTTGAGACCGGCTTCGCGGTTTCCTGAAAGCAACGGAACCGACCACAACGGAGTATCGCGTGGGCCCCTGAACGGCGGCCTCCTGCTCCATCTCTTTCATGTCCTGAAAACGGTCCGCAATCCGCGGGAGGACAAGACTCGACAGCAGGGATGTGCAAAATCTACTGGCTCAGTCCTTATTCCTCCTCCATTAGCGTTTTGCGAGAATTTTGATTGATTGAGCAATCAGAATTGTTGACACGCGGCTTCGCTTGCCGCACTACTTGGAGGAGGGTGCGCGGTCGCTGGCCAACGACGGTCGGGCACGCGTTGGTTGGTCAATGAAATGGGAGGTCGCGTATGGCGGATGTTATCGGAGGCGACATCGAAAGCGCGATGCGCGAGCACATTCTCGTGCCTGCGCAGGAAATGGCGAAACTTGGAAAGTCCTCCCAGCCGATTCTGACGCATGCCGAAGGGATCTATGTCTATGCGGAGGACGGACGCAGGCTGATCGACGGCCCGGCCGGCATGTGGTGCGCGCAGGTCGGCTATGGACGCAAGGAGATCGTGGACGCCATCGCGCATCAGGCGATGACGCTGCCTTACGCCTCTCCCTGGTATATGGCCACGAGCCCCGCGGCGCGGCTGGCCGAGAAGATCGCGACGCTCACGCCGGGCGATCTCAACCGCATATTCTTCACCACCGGAGGATCGACGGCCGTCGACAGCGCGCTTCGGTTCTCCGAGTTCTACAACAACGTGCTGGGGCGGCCCAGGAAGAAGCGCATCATCGTGCGCTATGACGGCTACCACGGCTCGACCGCGCTGACCGCCGCCTGCACCGGGCGCACGGGCAACTGGCCGAACTTCGACATCCAGCAGGACCGTATCTCGTTCCTGTCGAGCCCCAATCCGCGCCACGCCGGCAACCGGACTCAGGAGGAATTCCTGGACGATCTGGTGTCGGAGTTCGAGGACCGGATCGCGGAGCTCGGCGCCGATACGATTGCTGCCTTTCTGGCGGAGCCGATCTTGGCCTCCGGCGGGGTCATTATTCCGCCGAAAGGTTATCACGCCCGCTTCAAGGCGATCTGCGAAAAGCACGACATACTCTACATCTCCGACGAGGTGGTCACCGGCTTCGGCCGCTGCGGCGAATGGTTCGCGTCCGAGAAGGTGTTCGGCGTCGTTCCAGACATCATCACTTTCGCCAAGGGAGTTACCTCGGGCTACGTGCCCCTGGGCGGGCTTGCGATCTCCGACAAAGTGCTGGCGCGGGTTTCCGGCGAGAACGCCAAGGGGGGCTGGTTCACCAACGGCTATACCTACACCAACCAGCCGGTGGCCTGCGCCGCGGCGCTGGCCAACATCGCATTGATGGAGCGTGATGGCGTGGTCGAGCATGCGCGCGCTCAGGCCGACTATTTTGCCGAACGCTTGCGTTCCCTGTCCGACCTGCCGGGCGTGGCCGACGTTCGTTCCGTCGGACTGGTGGGATGTGTCCAGTGCCTGCTGGACATCAACCGGATCGACCCGTTGGACGAGGACAAGGCCTTTACCCGGGAGATCGACCAGCGCTGCTTCGATCTCGGCCTGATCGTTCGGCCGCTGGGAGACCTGTGTGTCATCTCGCCGCCGCTCGTCATCAGCCGCGAACAGATCGACGACATCGTCGCTATCATGCGGCAGGCGATTTCGGAGGTCGGCGCGGCGCGTGGCCTCAGCCGCTAAGGGACGGGCGCCTGGAGCCGGTCAAGCACACATCTCAACAACAGGATTGGACTGACATGCTGCAAACAATCGACTGGCACGCGCGTGCAAAATCGGTACGGCTGCCGAACCGCCCCTTCATCGACGGCCAATATGTCGACAGCGTTTCGAACGAGACCTTTCCTTGCGTCTATCCCGGCGACGGGCGGCTGCTGACGCAGGTGGCCTCGTGCAACGAGGCCGATGTCGACAAGGCGGTCCGTTCGGCGCGCAAGGCCTTCAACGCGGGCGTCTGGTCGCGCATGGCGCCAGCCGACCGGCGCAGGATATTGCTGCGCTTCTCCGAGCTGATCCTGGCCAATCGCGAGGAGTTGGCGCTGCTGGAAACGCTCAACGTCGGCAAGCCGATCGCCAATGCGTTCAACGGCGACGTGGTCGGTGCCGCGAACTGCATTGCCTGGTATGCCGAGGCGATCGACAAGGTCTATGGCGAGGTGGCGGCGACCGCCCATGAGATGACGACGCTGGTCGTGCGCGAGCCTGTGGGCGTCGTCGCCGCCGTGGTGCCGTGGAACTATCCCATGTCCATGGCGGCCTGGAAACTCGGGCCGGCGCTGGCCACGGGCAATTCGGTGGTCCTGAAGCCGGCCGAGCAGTCGCCCTTCACGGCGCTGAAATTCGGCGAGCTGGCCATCGAAGCCGGGCTTCCAGCCGGTGTGTTGAACGTCGTGCCCGGCCTGGGCCACATCGCCGGCAAGGCGCTTGGCCTGCACATGGATGTCGATTGCGTAGGCTTCACTGGCTCGACCGAGGTCGGCAAGTATTTCATGCAGTATTCGGGTCAATCCAACATAAAGCGCATCGGCCTTGAGCTTGGCGGCAAGTCGCCGCAGGTCGTGCTTGCCGATTGCGACGATCTCGATGCCGCCGCGGCCGGTGTCGCCGCCGGCATCTTCGCCAATACCGGACAAGTCTGCAACGCCGGCAGCCGTCTGATCGTCGATGAAAAGATACGCGACACCCTGTTCGAGAAGATAACGGCACAGGCAAAGTCCTTCCTGCCGGGCGATCCGCTGGACGCCGCCACCCGCATGGGCTCGCTGGTCACCCAGGAGCAGATGGACCGGGTGCTGGGCTATATCGACGCCGGCCGTGCCGAGGGGGCGACAACGCTGATCGGCGGCAGCCGCGTGCGGACCGAAACCGGCGGCTTCTACATCGAGCCGACCATTTTCGACCGCGTCAGGAACGACATGAAGATCGCGCGGGAAGAGATTTTCGGCCCGGTTCTGTCGGCCATCACCGTCAAGGGCTTCGACGAGGCGATGGAAGTGGCGAACGACACGGTCTACGGTCTTGCCGGCGCGGTCTGGACGGGTTCGGTGAAGAACGCGCACCGGGCGGCCAAGGCCATCAAGGCGGGCGTGGTGTGGGTCAACTGCTTCGATCGCGGGTCGATGGCGGTTCCCTTCGGCGGCTTCAAGCAGTCGGGCTTCGGTCGCGACAAGTCCCTGCACGCGATGGACAAGTACACCGACCTCAAGGCGATGTGGTTTGCCCACTGACTGTCGGGGCCGCGCCGTTCTTGCGAC
>NZ_JAIUIM010000045.1:0-36843 GCF_020165615.1 Mesorhizobium sp. BH1-1-5 | reverse complement strand
TGCTGCGCAGCAGCCCCGTGCGGCCTAACGCTAACGCTGTCACCTATTCCCTGTCTCACAACAGGGGTGCAGTCCACTCCCCTACTCCCCTACTGCCGAGAATCATGCCCTACCAATCCCCCATCTCCCCTGGCCGTTCCTGGTACGAGGATACGGCCGGGCCTCGGCCCGAATACCCTTCGCTAGATGGTGACCGCCAATGCGACGTCGTCATTATAGGCGGCGGCTTCACTGGCTTGTCGGCAGCCGCGCACTTGGCGAAGGCCGGTGCAAATGTCGTCCTCATCGAGGCCTATCGTTTCGGCGACGGCGCGTCAGGGCGCAATGGGGGCCAGCTCGGCACCGGGCAGCGCGCCTGGGCGGAAGAATTGGAAGCCGAATACGGGCTTTCCCGCGCCAGGGCGCTGTTCGACATGGCCGAGGAAGCCAAGGCGCACCTGCTCGACTTCGCCGCCGCCAACATGATCGACATCGACTATATGCCGGGCCAATTGTCGGTGGCGCACAAGCGGCGCTACGTCGACGACTACAAGCGCCACGCCGAGATCATGGCGAGCCGCTTCGGCTACCCGCATGTCAGCTTCATGGACGCGGCGGAGACGGCGGAGCGGCTGGGCTCGACGCGCTATTTCGGCGGCGCGCGCGACACCGGCACCGGCCACATCCACCCGCTGAAGCTGGTGATCGGCACGGCGAAAGCGGCGGCGGCGGCAGGCGCGCATCTCTTCGAGCAGACGCCCTCCACCGGCATCGTTTCCAATGGCGGCAAGGTTACTGTCACGACGCGCAGGGGCACGATCACGGCCGAGAAATGCCTGATCGGGGTCAATGCCTATGGCGGCAATCTGGAGCCGGTGAGCGCGGCGCACATCATGCCGATCGGTTCCTTCATCGGCGCGACCGTGCCGCTCGGCGCCGCCTCCAAGGTGCTGCCGGGCGGCGAGTCGGTCGACGATTCCCGCTTCGTGGTGCGCTATTTCCGCAAGTCGAAGGACGGCCGGCTGTTGTTCGGCGGCCGCGAGGTCTATGCCGTCAACGATCCGAAAGACATCCATATCCACATCCGCAAACAGATCGCCGAGCTCTACCCGGATCTGAAGGATGTCGAGATCACACATGGCTGGGGCGGCTATGTCGGCATCACGGTGCCGAGAAAGCCGTTCGTGCGCGAGGTGATGCCCAAGGTGATTTCGATAGGTGGCTATTCCGGCCACGGCGTCATGCTGTCGAACTTCTTCGGCAAGCTCTATGCAGAGACCGTTGCCGGCAATCGCGACCGCTTGAAACTGATCGAGGACCTGAAAATCCCCGCTTTCCCAGGCGGCAGGCGCTTCCGTGCGCCGCTCCTGTTCCTGGCGCTCAACTGGTTCGCTTTGCGCGACAGGATTTGAGGGCTGGCCGCCGCACTCGAACCGCCGATTCGACGCTGGCGGCCTCCACGCGGCAGGTTGTGGAAACCTTAACAGGCGCGCAGAATTTCGCAATTTGGCTCACTCATGCCATAATCAGCAGTAAAAGATGCGATTATGGGCGAAAATCCGGGGATTTCGCGGGCCTTGTCAGCAATGATTTCGGGACCGATGCCAATCATTGCGGCAGTGATCGAAAGAACGTCGGCCCGCTTGTTGGAGGTGGTTTGAGTGAACGAGCCCTTCAGTTTCGGCATGCCGGAACGGCAGCGCTTTACAATGCAGTTCGGCTATAGCGTACGGCCATCCTTCTGGCAGAGGATGCAGTCGAACGCGCATCTGGTCATTGCTGCGGTCGGCACCGCCGCGCTGCTGGGCGTGGCCGCGGTGGCGTTATGGCTGTGCTTTCCGGGCAGTGACCGGCAAATGGCGGCGGCAAACGCCGCGCAAACCGTTCCCACAATCCCGGTGAAGACCATGAAAATCGCTCCGGCTGCCGCAGCGGTTACCGTGGCTTCGGCGGCACCGCAGGCCGCGCGCAAGGCGGATGCGGTTGCGCCGGCGACGGCGGCCCGCCAAGCCAGCATTCCGGCCCTGGCGGCGAACAGCCCCCGCTGGACGGCTTCCGACGCCCAGACGCCGCCTGCCCCGACCGAGGACCAACCAGCTCCATCCAAGCAGACCGCTGACACAGGCGCCGCGCAATCGACCGATGCCGCGCAATCAACCGATACGGCCTTCGCCGAGCCCGCCGCCGAGAACGACGCTTCGACTGCGCTGTCGCAGGTCGTCGCTCCCGCCGGCGAGACGTCGACGGCCGCGAAGAAGTCAGGCGACAAGATGGACGGCGCCCAAACCGCGGCCATCCCCGAAGCCAAGCCGCAGGCTCCAGATCCGCAACCCGCGGCGACCGACGGCTCGGCGCAGCCCAAGCCGAAACCTCAAAAGGCCAGCGCGGCCGCAAACGGGCGCATCTTGAGGACCGTGACCATGCGCTCGGGTCCGAAGAAAGGCGCAGGCGCAATCACCACGGTGCCGGCCAAGGCATCGGTGCAGGTGATGAATTGCAAGCAATGGTGCGAGATCGTCTATAACGGCAAGCACGGCTGGGTCTATAAAAGCTACGTCAAGACCGGCGCCTGAAACCTAACCCGCCAAGCAGCCGTTCGTAGCGACGTCTTCTGCGCTCGAGCCTGCGATCCGCGAGGAAAGACTTGTGTTCCTCGAAAGGCACCTCGTAGAGGCCGCAAGTGTAACATCCTTCCTGCTTGCCGCATGCCGGAATCCAGCATCTGACGTCGTGCGTCCAGGCAAGCGCGATCCTCTCCAGATGAAGATTGGACGAGCTCTTGAGCAGGATCAGTTCTCCGGGGACAGCCGTCTGCTTGATATGATCCGAGACTTCCTTGGGGGTGCGGATCTCCAGGAAACGGCCGCTGTCGCGGTCGGCATCGCTGGCGCGTGAGCGGTGGGCGTTGTCGCCGGTGTAGATGACCTCGTCAGCGATATCGCGCGCGATGGCGTAAGCCTTGCGGTATTTTCTTGACGAACCGGCGTAGTCGGAGATCTGGCCGAGGACGATGCGTTTACGAACGGCCTTGGCTTTGGCCATCATCTCGAACGCGATGTTCAGCGAATGCCAGGGCGCCTTGGCGGCATCGACGATGAACTGCGGACCACCATCGGTCACCTGCACCTTGCATCGGTTGGAGAGAGGTTCGAACAAAGCCGTCCTTGCCGCGACTTTCTCCGGTGGGACACCAAGTTCCAGGGCCGCGACAATCGCGGCAGCCGCCGGCAGCCAGAAGTGCTCGCCAGGGAACGGTGTCTGTACGTTGATGGCACCGGCATTCCAGCGCAGCGAAAATCCAAGCCGATCCGGATAGGCGGCGTGGATGCCTGTCACGCGATAGTCCGCGGCCTGCGACTGGCCGAAGGTCACGACCCGGCACCGTGCGCCGGCGGCCATGTCGAGCACATGCGGGTCATCGGCATTCAAAATCGCAAGTCCGCCCGCCGACAACGCGTCGACCAGCGCTTTCTTCTCCCGAGCGACGGCTTCCAGCGTTCGAAATTTCGAGAAATGTTCGAGCCTGACCATCGTGACGACCGCCACGTCCGGCTTCAGCATCTCGGCCATCGGTCGGATCGAGCCGGGCTCAAACGCGCCGGCCTCGAAGACGACATAGTCGACCTTGCCCGCGCGTTTCATGCGCTTGTAGAGCGTGCGGACAAGTGCCTTGAGCGTGTTGGCCAGAACTTGAGCATGGACCGTGCCGTGACCGGCCAGGATATGCCCAAGCAAGCTGGTTGTAGTCGATTTGCCGGAACTGCCGGTTATCCCGATGAAGGTCGCCTTGCTTCGCGCCCGCGCTCGCTCCGCCCGATAGCGACGCAATCGCCAGCCCAGATCGTTGCGAATTTCACGCAGGCTGACCTTAACCACCCGCCAATTCCCTACCCCGATCCGTTATCGTTTCGACGGACCATGAAGTCAAACCGGGATTCGGCATGGCGACGCCGCCCCTCCGTTCGCCTTATAAAGCGGCCGGGCGCTCCCTGAAGCGGCTCAGATACAGCGGCCGCCATCGACCTCCAGCGCCACGCCGGTAATGAAGGCGGCTTCATCCGAGGCGAGCCACAGCGCCGCGTTGGCGATATCAAGCGGTGTCGAAAGCCGGCCGAGCGGGATCGAGGCGCGGAAGTTCTCGCGGATCTGAGGCGTGTCGGCGCCCATGAACTTCTCCAGCATGCCGGTCTCGCCGGCGACCGGGCAGAGGCAGTTGACGCGGATGTTCTTCGCCGCCAGCTCGACCGCCATCGACTTGGTGGCGGTGATCGCCCAGCCCTTGGAGGCGTTATACCAGGTCAGGCCCGGCCTCGGCCGAAGCCCGGCCGTCGAGGCCGTGGTCAGGATGACGCCGCCTCCCTGCCGGTCCATGATCGGCACGACGGCAAGTGCGGCGTGATAGATCGCCTTCATGTTGACGGCGGTGATCAGGTCGAAGGTTTCCTCATCGACGCCGAGCATATCGCCGTTGCGGTGGGTGAAGCCCGCATTGTTGACCATGATGTCGATGCGGCCGAAGGCGCTCTTGGCGGCATAGATCATCTCATCGAATTCGGAACGCAGCGAAACGTCGGTCTGGGTCCAGATGGCGTTCTCGCCGATCTCATCGGCCACTCGCTCGGCACCCTTGGCGTTGAGGTCGGCCACGACCACGCGCGCGCCCTCTTCGGCGAACCGCCTCGCCATGCCCTCCCCGAAGCCCGACGCGGCGCCGGTGATGATGGCGACCTTGTTTTCCAGACGCATGGTTTTCCCGCTCATTGGATTTCCGCAGCTGTCTCCCTTAGCTTTCGTCACATTCGCGTTCTATGGTGCGACCGCGAACATTGGCGCAAGCCATGGCTTTACCGACAGGGCTGTCGGCGGCGCGAGTGTCGGGAAACAGGTGGACCGATGCAATAGCCAGCGGTCGGTCCTGCCTGTGACACCATGGCACTGGAAAATTTAAATCGATTAGAATATACCAACCACGCTGCCGGTATCCGGCATCAAATCGGACTGACCATGACCAGCCAGATCATCCCTGTCGATCCCTTCGACTTCATCATCTTCGGCGGCACCGGCGACCTGTCGGAACGCAAGCTCCTGCCATCGCTCTATCATCGCCAGCGCGGCCAGCAATTCTCCGAGCCGACGCGCATCATCGGCACGTCGCGCGCGAAGATGACCGACGCCGAGTTCCAGGCCTTCGCCAAGAAGGCGATATCCGAGCATGTGAAGCCTGCCGACGTCGACGCCAAGGAGCTTGAGACCTTCCTGGCGCGCCTCTCCTACGTCTCGGCCGACGCGACCACGGGCGCCGGCTTCGACAAGCTCAAGAAGGCGATCGGCGACAGCGACCGCATCCGCGCTTTCTATCTCGCGGTGGCGCCGGCGCTGTTCGGCGACATCTCGCACCAGCTCAAGGAACACAAGCTGATCACGCAGAACTCGCGCATCGTGCTGGAAAAGCCGATCGGCCGCGACCTCGCCTCGGCGCGGGCGCTCAATGATGCCGTCGGCGACGATTTCCACGAAAGCCAGATCTTCCGCATCGATCATTACCTCGGCAAGGAAACGGTGCAGAACCTGATGGCGCTGCGCTTTGCCAATGCGCTCTACGAGCCGCTGTGGAACTCGGCCAATATCGACCACGTGCAGATCACGGTCGCCGAGACCGTCGGTCTTGAGGACCGCGTCACCTACTACGACAAGGCCGGTGCGCTGCGCGACATGGTGCAGAACCACATGCTGCAGCTACTTTGCCTGGTCGCCATGGAAACGCCGTCGTCGATGGACGCAGACGCCGTGCGCGACGAGAAGCTGAAGGTGCTCAGGGCGCTGAAGCGCATAAACGGCAATGAGGCGCCCAAGCACACGGTGCGCGGCCAATATCGCGCCGGCGCCTCGGCGGGCGGCCCGGTCAAGGGCTATGTCGAGGAACTCGGCAAGGACAGCGCCACCGAGACCTTCGTCGCCATCAGGGCCGAGATCGGCAATTGGCGCTGGGCCGGCGTTCCGTTCTATCTCAGGACCGGCAAAAGGCTGGCGAGCCGGGTTTCGGAGATCGTCATTGAGTTCAAGCCGATCCCCTTTTCTATCTTCGACGAAAGCGCCGGACCGATCTTCGCCAACCAGCTGGTGATCCGGTTGCAGCCGGACGAAGGCGTCAAGCAGTACATCATGATCAAGGATCCGGGACCGGGCGGCATGCGGCTGCGTCAGATCTCGCTGGACATGAGCTTCGCGCAGTCGTTCCAGGGCCGGGCGCCGGACGCCTATGAGCGGCTGATCATGGATGTGGTGCGCGGCAACCAGACGCTGTTCATGCGCCGCGACGAGGTCGAGGCGGCCTGGAAATGGATCGACCCGATCCAGAACGCCTGGGAGAGCGCCCGCCAGGAAGCTCAGGGCTATACCGCCGGCACCTGGGGGCCGTCAGCCTCGATCGCTCTTATCGAACGCGACGGACGGACATGGCACGAGAGCAATTGAGCGAAGTCCGCTACGGCTGGAACGGCTTTGCCGACCGTCAGGACCTGGCGACGACGCTTGCCGGACGGATTGCCGACCGGCTGAGCAGCGCCATCGCGGAACGCGGCGCCGCATTGCTCGCGGTGTCAGGCGGCACGACGCCGGCAAAGCTGTTCGCCACGCTGTCGACCACGCCGATCGCCTGGGACAAGGTCACCGTGACGCTGGTCGACGAGCGTTTCGTGCCGCCATCCTCGCCGCGCTCGAATGCCGGGCTGGTGGCGGCGAACCTGCTCCAGAACAAGGCCGCCGCGGCGCGCTTCGTGCCGCTCTACCATGAGGCGGCAAGCATCGAGGACGCGGCGGCGACGGACAGCGATGCGCTGCGGTCGCTGCCCTGGCCGCTCGACGTGGTGATCCTCGGCATGGGTGGCGACGGCCATACGGCCTCGTTCTTTCCCGATGCCGGCAACCTCGAGGAATTGCTCGACCCGGCCTCGCAGCGGATCGTGCTGTCGGTGCACGCGGCGAGCGGCGGCGAGCCGCGGCTCACGCTGTCGATGGCGCGCATCATCGCCGCCGGTTTCGTCGCGCTGCACATCGAAGGCGAGGACAAACGCACTGCTTTCGACGGCGCGATGGGTCCTGGCGCGAAAAAGCCTATCCGCAGAGTGCTCGAGGCGGCGCCGAGACCGATAGAGGTGTTCTGGGCACCCTGATTGCAACATGACGACCCGACGGCGCTGGGAGGACGTTGCCGGGCTCGGAAAGGACGGACCATGACAGCCAGACGCGATATCGAAGCCATCACGGAACGCATCCGCCAACGTTCGAAAGCCAGCCGCGAAGCCTATCTCGGCCGCATCGCGGAGGCCTCGGGCCGCAGCGCCAACCGCGCGGTGCTGGGTTGCGGCAATCTCGCTCATGGCTTTGCCGTGTGCAGCCCGTCGGAAAAGATCGCGCTTGGCGGCGACCGGGTGCCGAACCTCGGCATCATCACTTCCTACAATGACATGCTGTCGGCACATCAGCCCTTCGAGACGTTCCCGGCGCTGATCAAGGAAGCCGCGCGCGAGGCCGGCGGCATCGCTCAGGTCGCCGGCGGCGTGCCGGCGATGTGCGACGGCGTCACGCAAGGCCAGCCGGGCATGGAGCTGTCGCTGTTCTCGCGCGACGTGATCGCCATGGCGGCGGCGATCGGCCTGTCGCACAACATGTTCGACGCGGCCGTGTTCCTCGGTGTCTGCGACAAGATCGTGCCTGGGCTGGTGATCGGGGCGCTCACCTTCGGCCACCTGCCCGCGGTCTTCATCCCGGCAGGGCCGATGACGACCGGTCTCGCCAATGACGAGAAGGCCAAGATCCGCCAGCTTTATGCCGAAGGCAAGGTCGGCCGCGCCGAACTGCTGGAAGCGGAGTCCAAATCCTATCATGGGCCTGGCACCTGCACCTTCTACGGCACCGCCAATTCCAACCAGATGCTGATGGAGATCATGGGCCTGCACATGCCCGGCGCCTCCTTCGTCAATCCGGGCACGCCGCTGCGCGACGCGCTGACCAGGGAAGCGGCCAAGCGCGCGCTGGCGATCACCGCGCTCGGCAATGCCTATACGCCGGTCGGGCGCATGATCGACGAGCGCTCGATCGTCAACGGCGTGGTCGGCCTGCACGCCACGGGCGGCTCGACCAACCATACGATCCACCTGATCGCCATGGCAGCAGCCGGCGGCATCGCGCTGACCTGGCAGGATATTTCCGACCTGTCGGAGGCCGTGCCGCTGCTCGCGCGCGTCTACCCGAACGGACTTGCCGACGTGAACCATTTCCATGCCGCCGGCGGGCTCGGCTTCCTGATCCGCGAACTGCTCGACGAAGGCCTGCTGCACGAGGACGTGCAGACGGTGTGGGGAGAAGGCCTGCGGCCCTACGCGGTCGAAGCGAGACTCGGCGACGACGGCAGCGTGGTGCGCGAGGCGGCACCTCTCGACAGCGGCGACGAGAAGGTGCTGGCGCCGGTCAGAAAGGCGTTCCAGCCAACTGGCGGCCTGAAAGTGCTTGGCGGCAATCTCGGCCATGCCGTCATCAAGACCTCCGCCGTCAGACCGGAACGCCGTGTCGTCGAGGCGCCGGCCAAGGTGTTCGACAGCCAGCAGGCGCTGAACGAGGCTTTCAAGGCCGGCACGCTTACCGGCGATTTCATCGCCGTCATCCGGTTCCAGGGACCGAAGGCCAACGGCATGCCGGAACTGCACAAGCTGACCACGGTGCTCGGCATCCTGCAGGACCGCGGCCAGCGCGTGGCGCTGGTGACCGACGGGCGCATGTCGGGCGCCTCCGGCAAGGTGCCGGCGGCGATCCATGTGACGCCGGAGGCGGTCGAGGACGGCCCGATCGCCAGGATCCATGACGGCGACGTCATCAGGCTCGACGCCGATGCCGGCACGCTGGAAGTGCTGGTGCCTGGAACCGAGTTCGCGCTGCGCCGCACGGCGGACGCCGACCTCATCGGCAACGAGTCCGGCTTCGGCCGCGAGCTGTTCGCCGGCTTCCGGCAGTTGGTCGGGCGCGCCGACCATGGGGCAGCGGCGTTCGGCAACGCCTGACGTTCCAGACTCCCAAAAGAAAAGGGCGGCTTGAGGCCGCCCTTTCTGTTTGTGCTGACTGCAGTGCTTACTGGACGGTGAGCTCGTTCCGCTCACCGGCCTTCATCGTGAAGGGCGTTTCCTTGTCGGCTTTGTCGGTGGTGAAGTTGGTCACCAGCACGTAGTCGCCCGCGGCAAGGGTGGTCTGCATCTTCTCGCCATAGGCATAGGTCACCTGCTTGCGCTCGCCCTGGATGTTCTTCTTCGCCTCATAGATCTTGAAGCCGTCCGCGCCTGGCGCATCGACCGCCAGGACACCGGCGTTCAGCGCCACGTTGACATCGGTCATCTGCCCTACCGTCACGCTGAAAGGCTGTTCGGTCGACACGGCCTGCACGTCGACGCCCATCACATAGTCGCCGGGCGGCAGATCGAACTGGCTGTCGGGACCATAGGCATAGGTCACCTGGTCGCGGGTGCCATCGAGCTTCTTGGCGGCCTTGTACACTTTCCAGGACACGTCCGTGCCGGCCTTCTCACCGCCCTGGGTGTAGAAGGCGTTGGCCTTGGCCTTGCCGACGCCGACGATGATGTCCTTGTCGACGACCTGGCCGGCGACGAGCTGCATCGTCTCGCTCGCCTCGCCGGCTCCCAGATGCACGGTGACCTTGGTCTCGCCGGTCGGGACGACGAACTTGACCTCGCCGTAATTGGCATCCGACGTGCCGCCGGGATAGGCGATGCTGATCTGCGCCCCGCGGTCGATGTCGGCGCCCGGCGACGGCCGGGCATGGATGGAGATCTCCGCGGCGTTCAGGTTGAGCGCCGGCTCGGTCGCCTTGTCGGCCGTCAGCGAAACCTTCTGCTCGGCCCTGGCGGCACCGCTGGTGGCGACGACGATGTAGTTGCCGGCGGCAAGGTGGAACTTGACGGTGTTGTAGCCGTAGTCGACATGCTCGCCGCCGGTTCCCTTGGCATCGTCCTTGAAGATCTCAAAATAGACGTCGGACTTCGGCGCCTGACCACCTTCCTTCAGCAGCGCCGTCGGGATGAGATTGTAGTCGAGCTCCGCTGCCTTCGGGGCGGGGGCCGGCGCCGGTTCGGGAGCCGGTGCCGGGGCTGGAGCGGGAGCCGCGACGGTCTCGACCAGAGCTTCCTGCAGCGCCTTCTCGTCGGAGGCCTGGATGTATTTACCGCCGGTGTTTTCGGCGAGGCAGGCGATCTGCTTGCCTTCGTCGGCGGTCAGGCCGAAGCCGACGACATCGGCCGTGAAGTCGACGCCGCTTTGCTTCAGCTCCTTGCCGAGCGCGCAAGGGTCGCCGCCGCAGGTCTCCAGCCCATCGGTGATCAGCACCACCGTTGCCTTGTCCTCCGTATATTTCAGCGCCTCGGCGGCCTGCTTGACGGCCGCCGTGAGCGGCGTCTTGCCAAGGAATTTCATGCTGTCGGCCGCTGCCGAAATGGCGCTGGCGGAGCCGGCTTGCGGCGGCACGATCAGCTCGATGTCGTCGCAGCTGCCCTTGGTGCGGTGGCCGTAGGCCATGAAGCCGATCTCGTCGTCGGCTGGAACCGACTGCAGCACCGTTCGCAGCGATTCACGCGCGATCTCCAGTTTCGGCTTGCCGTCGATCTGGGCCCACATCGAGCCCGAAGCGTCCAGAATGATGATGACCTTGTTGGCGGCAAAGCCAAAACTGGTCATCGACAAAAGCAAGGCCGCCGCAGCGACGCTCCGTATCAGTCCCGCCATAGATGTCTCCTGATTATTCCCTCGTCCGCGGCGGGAAAGCTATTTTAGGTGGCCTGCGGAGACAAGCGGCAAAAGCTTGAGGGTCACGCGCCTGTCACCTGCGCCGGGACAAAACCCTCGGTCTCGACGATCGCTCGGTAGCGTGGATCGGCGCGCAAACCTTTGAAGGCCGGGTCGATGCGCACGCCGAGCAGGTCGTCTTCCTTGCGCCTGGCCGACTCCTCCAGATAGCGTATCGCTTCGTCATTGCGTCCAAGCATCGCGGCGGTGGTGGCGACCTTGTAGGCAGGTTCGCGGTCGCGCTGATATTGCCGCAGCTGCTCGGAAAACATCGCCTTCAACAGGCCATTGCCGCCTTCCTCGTGCAGGCCCTTTTCGGCTGCGTCGGCGACCGCCCGGCGGGCGTCGTTGCCGGAAATGACGGCCGCAAGCCGATACTCGCGCAGGAAATCGCTCCAGCGATGCTGATCGAGATAGATGGTGGCGAGATATTCGGGCGGCGAACGCAGGTTCGGCTCCGCCTCGGCAAGCGGCTGCAGGATCGCCAGGGCCTCGTCGGCGCGCCCGGCATGGAACAGGATGAGCGCCTTGTTGGCGAGGATGCTGCGCGACTGCGGGTTGAGTTCCTGCGCCATGCCGATCTCGCTCAAAGGCCGTTCCGTCTCCCCGGCGACCATAAGCGTCAGCGCATACCAGTGATGGGTCTGGGCGGAGGCCGGATCAAGCCGGATCGCCCGCTCGAACAGCGCTCGCGAGCGGGGGAAATCCTTGTCCCAGTAGAAGGCGGCGAAGGCCAGCGCCGCATAGCCGCCGGCATTGTCGGGATCGAGCGCGATGGCGCGGTTGGCGGCGGCCTGCGCCTTGGGATAGGCGTCCCTTGCCGGCATCAGCGTGAACTGGCTGACCATGTTGTAGGCGTCGGCCAGCTTGGCGTAGGCGTCGGCATATTCGGGATCGAGCGTCGTCGCCTCGGTAAGCAGCTGCATGGCTCGGTTCAGCCCGCTCGCCTGCCTCGTCTCGATATAATAGACGGCGTCGAGATAGAGATCCTGGACCTTGGGATCCGGCCTGTAAGCAATCCGGTCGGGCATGATGGGAGCGCCGCGCATCGAAACCATGCCGGCGGCGGCGATCACGGCGAAGAGCGCAACGGCGCTGGCAATGACGAGAGCCTGGCGATAGCGGCGGGAGCCGGGCATCTGCGAGGCTCGATCGGCATCGGCCGACGGAACCCGCGGCATTTGATCGGACTCCGCCGCGGCGGTCTCCGTCAAAGGCGCTTCGGCCGGCGCGGCCGAATCGCCCCGCAGCCATTGCTCCAGCTCATCTGTATAGGCAAAGACGAGATTCCTCGCCCCGCCGGAAATCCGGTGAACCGGCAGCCCGCGCTGGCGTTCCCAACGCCGCACGGTGCGTTCGTCGCGGCCGAAGAAGGCAGCGATTTCCTTCCAATCGTTCAGCCGACGGTCGCGCCTGCTCGCCAAAGCCTGCTCCACTGACCCTGGAGCGCCTCACCGTTTCACGGAAACGGCGAAACGCTCCATCTCTGTGTCGGTGCAATTCCGGACGGAAAACCGCTCACACTTTTCCTGGAATTGCCCCTAGTGCCCGTATCTGCCCGCATTTGCCGGACGCGCCCAGGTCAGGCTTTCGTCTAGCATCCGGGCATCGCTGGCTCGACGCCAACCGACGGCACATCCCCGGCGGCCAGATTTGCTTGGCCTGCGATGGATTTCAACCCAGCGAAAATGTGGGGGCCGGCGAAAATGTGAGGTGCCGTCGGCCATTTTGGCCCACCGCGGCATCTTCCGACAGCAATCAGTAGGTGGTGCGCCGCTCTTCCGATGGCGGGCGGCCGAACTGCAGCCGGTAGCTCTGCGCGAAATAGGAATGCGAGGTGAAGCCGGTGGCGATCGCCACGTCGAGGATCGGCATGTTGGTCTGGCGCAGCAGCTCGCGCGCGCGTTCGAGCCTCAGCCGCATATAGTAGCGGCCGGGCGTCACGCTGAGGTGGCGCAGGAACAGGCGCTCGACCTGGCGCACGGACAGGCCGGCGGACTTGGCAAGCTGCACCGCCGACAGCGGCTCGTCGAGATGGTCGGCCATCAGTTCGACGATGCGCCTGAGCTTCTCCGACTTGCCGGTGAGGTCGCGCTCCGGTCCGACGCGCTGGCGGTCGCCGGCCGAGCGGATGCGCTCGTGCTGGAACTGGTTGGCGACGCCGTTGGCGAGGTTGGAGCCGAAATCGCCGCGCACGATCTCCAACATCAGGTCGATCGAGGTGGTGCCGCCGGCGCAGGTGTAGCGCTTGCGGTCGATCTCGAAGACGTTGCCGGTGCAGTTGATGTCGGGAAAGCGCTCCATGAAGCCGGCGCGGTTCTCCCAATGGATGGTGCAGCGATAGCCGTCGAGCTGCCCGGCCTCGGCCAACAGATAGGAGCCAACCGACAGCGCGCCCAGCGCATTGCCGCGGCGGCCCCAGCTGCGCAGCGCCGCCAGCACCTTGCTCTTGCCGGGGAATTCGGTTGTCAGCCCTACCGAGACGAACAGGATGTCGACCGGCGGCATGTCGGCGACCGAATAGTCGATCTTCAGCGGCAGGCCGTTCGAGGCCATGACCGCGTCGCCATCGGCCGAAATCGTCGTCCAGCCATAGAAATCGCGGCCGAGCAGGCGGTTCGCCGAGCGGAAGCAGTCGATGGCCGCGGCCAGCGAGAACATCGAGAATTTGTCGACCAGCAGGAAGCCGAACTGACGGCCGCCCTGAACGGGATCGTTCGTGATCGGCCGTTCAACGGGAGCAGTCAGGTTCGGCAATGCAGGGGCTTTCTCAAATCAGAAGGACGGCCGCTTCAGCCCAGCCGCGAGGTAGGCGGAAGCTACAGTGTTCGCCATCAGCATGGCAATGGTCATCGGCCCGACGCCGCCCGGGACCGGCGTGATGGCGCCGGCATTCCTGGCTGCCTCGGCATAGGCGACGTCGCCGACCAGGCGGCTCTTGCCTTCGCCCTTTTCGGGCGCGGGGATGCGGTTGATCCCGACGTCGATCACGGTCGCACCCGGCTTCACCCAATCGCCTTTGACCATTTCCGGACGGCCGACGGCGGCGACCAGGATGTCGGCCGTGCGGGCAAGCGCCGGCAGGTCCTTGGTGCGGCTGTGGGCGATGGTGACCGTGCAGTTGGCGGCGAGCAGCAGATTGGCCATCGGCTTGCCGACGATGTTGGAGCGGCCGACGACGACGGCGTTGAGGCCGGACAGGTCCTTGCCGCGCACCCGCTCGATCAACAGCATGGAGCCCGCCGGCGTGCAGGGCACGAAGGCCGTCTCGAGCTCGCCGGTGCCGAGCTTGCCGACATTGATGAAGTGGAAGCCGTCGACATCCTTCTCCGGCGCGATCGTCTGGATCACCTTGCCGGCATCGATATGGCCGGGAAGCGGCAGTTGCACCAGGATGCCATGGATCGACTTATCGGCATTCAAGTCGCCGATTATCTTCAGCAACTGTTCCTCGGTGGTGTCGACCGGGAGCGTATGCTGGAGTGAATGGAAGCCGCATTCCTTGGCGGTGCGCGACTTCGAGGCGACATAGACCTGGCTTGCCGGGTCTTCGCCGACGATGACCACCGCCAGACCGGGCTTGGTGGCGCCCTTGGCCGAAAGCTCCGACGTCAGCGCCTTGACCTTCGAAACCACATCCTCGGCGACACGCTTCCCGTCAATCACTTCGGCCATCATGAACTCTCCGTTTTGAGGCCGCCTCGATGCATGCCTCATCCTCAATCCGGCACCCCGATCCGCCGACGCAGGGCGCGGACGGCCGAAATGCCGCGCGGCATTTTCACGAAAATTCGACACGGCAATCCCGTCAAAGCGTCGTCGGATGCCGTAAACCCGAAACCGGTCGCTTTTATCGAAGGTCAGGCGGTTAAGAAATACGGGCGCTTTAGAAATAGCGGCGGCGCGAGCGGCTTTCGGTCAGCTCGCGCACCGCCTCGCGGAATTCGCGCAGGCTGGCGCGGATGTCGTCGATCTCACCCTGGTCGGCGGGCAACTGGCGAGCGTCGCCCGGAACCGGCGGTTGCGGATGATAGGATGCCGGCGAGGCCGGATAATGATCCTCGTACGGATCGGTCCGACCATGGTCCGGCCGGTAAGAATAGGAATAGCCCTGCTCGTATGGCGGCTGAAAATTTTCCCGCGCCGGGCCTTCAGCCCGAGGATAGCGCTCTTCCAGGGTAGGCGCGCGCCAGGCGCTTTCGGGCGGGACAGAGTCCAAATCGACCGTATCAGCCGGCTCGCGCCGCACGAAATAGCGAACCGCCGAGGCCAGCGAGCCAAAGAGTCCCGGCCGGCCGGCGTCGTTGTCCGGCACCGGTGGCGGCGCGACGGATTGGACTGGGGCCGGCGCGACCGCCGGTGGAGGGATCGGGGGTGAGGCAGGCGGTGGTGTGTAAGACGCGGCTGCGGGCGGCGTGTAAGATGCCGCCGCTGGCGACGGCGCGAATGACGGAGCCGGCGGCGGTGTGAAAGACGGAGCCGGAGGCGGCGTGAAAGACGCGGCCGGCGGCGGAGCGACAGGCGGGACGGGCGGCGGCGTCACGAGCGGTGGCGGCGCCGGCGGCGGAGCGGCGCGGTTGGAGTTGTTCTCCACCGTGGGAGCACGCTCATCGACTCCGCGGCGCGAGCGGCTATCGGCCGTCTCGCGCAGACTTGCATAGATGCCGCGCAGCGCGCCAAGACCGAAGCCCGCGAACAGGCCGGCAAATAGGCCGGCCACGGCCATCAGCGCGCGCGACGGGCCCTTGGCCTGCAGCGGCGCATAGGCATCGGAAATGACGCTGATGTTGGCGGTGTTGATATCCTTCTGCTCGGCGGTTTCCTTGGCGCGCAGCAGGAACTGCTCGTAGACGGAACGCTTGGCGGCGGCCTCGCGCTCCAGCTCGCGTAGCGAAACCAGATTGTTGTTGACGTCGCCGCTCTGCACCTTGGCCTGCGCCAGGCGCGAGGACAGGTCCTGCTCGAGCTGGACCGAGCGCTTCAGGTCGACCTGCAGCGAGGACGCGATGCGCTGCAGCTCGGCGCCGATGCGCTCACGCGCGCCGGCGAGCTGGGCGTTGAGCGCCTCGATCTCCGGATGGCGCGGCCCGAGCTTGACCTCGGCGCGATCGGCTTCCTGCTTCAGCCCCGCATATTGCGAGCGCAGCTCGCTCATCATGTTGGAGTTGATCTCTTCCGGCAAAGTGCCGCTGAGCACCGAATTGACGTTCAGCGAGCGCGCCGAGGCGGCGCGGGCGTTGAGCTCCAGCGTGCGGGCGCGGGCGACCGAAAGCTGCTCGTTGAGCTTCAGCATCTGGTCGTCGCTGATCAGGTGACCCTGCGCGTCGACGAGGTCGTGCGTCGCCCTGTAGTCCTCGACATTGCGTTCGGCCGTCTCGACGCCCTTGCGCAATTCGCCGAGCCTGGCGGTCAGCTCGTCATTGGCGCGGCCCGCGGTGCTGGACTGGATCTCGCTGGAAATCTGCCTGAAGGCCTTGACCATGGTGTTGGCGATCAGGGCGGATTTCTCTGCGTTCTGCGTGGTGGCGCTGACCGAGACCACGAAGGTCTTGCCACCGCGCTCGACGTCGAGGCTGTCGTACAGAGTGCCGACCGCCAGCGCGCGCTTGCGCGCTTCGTCCGCCGCGCCCGCATCCTGCCGCGACAGGATCGAACGAAGCGTCGACATCAGGCCGAAGCCGCCCTTGCCCTGGCCGTTGAATTCCGGGTCGTTGGTGAGGTTGAGGTCGGTGACGACCTTGTTGAGAACGGTGCCCGAGGTCAGGATGCGGACCTGGTTCTCGACGATGGCGAGCGTCGCATCCGAGGCGACCACGTTCTGCGTCAGGTCGCGATCGGTAAGCTTGAGGTCGCGCGGGTCGACGATGACGTCGGTGGTGGCCTCATATTTCTTTGGCGTCGACAACGCGATGGCGACGCCAAGCGCGGCGCCCAGGATGGTCGTCGACAGGATCAGTGCCTTGGACCGCGTGATGCCGTGCACGACCTGCATCGGGTCGATCAGCGGTTTCCATTCCTGGGAATCGCCGCCGGCCGGCGGCCGGCTCGTGTGACGCGGTTCGGTGGCGGCTTGTGGCTGCTGGTTCTCAGCCGGGGCTTCGTAGAGCGGCTCGGGCGACGCAGACCGATTTCTTCCGCGCCAGTCATGTTCGGGTTCGACCGGTTCCGATACCGGTTGCGCCTGATCATGGCTAAATCCGTCGGTATCGGCGGGTCGTGGATTCACCTTTCCTTCGCGTTCGGACCGCGCGGCGCGATGGCGCGCGGCGGCGTCCTCGCGCCATGAGGAATTGGCCCGGTCGCCGATCGAAACCGTGTTGTCGTCGCCACGCATGGCTTGGCCGAGCGCGAGCAGGGAACGCTCGCGCCTCCAGTCATCACGGTTATCCCTGTCGACCATTGTCCTGGAACTTGCTTTCTGGCGGCTTGGGCGCGGCGGATGGCCAATCGTTAAGCCACGTTAAACAGGCATAGGAAACAAACGGTTAATTTTGCGCCTCGGCGGGCATAGTTTTTCGCCTCGTCCACGGCATTCCAGCGCCGCCAGGACAGGCGCCAGAACGCCGCGTTAAACTTTCCAGCCTATGTATCGCCCCGGATATGACCCAGGCCAGCGATATACCGCAAAGGCGGAGCTTCGCGCGGATCGGCCACTTCGTGGCCACCCGCCGGAAACTGGTATTCGACTATTTCTCGGCGATCAGCGGCGCCGGCGGTCGGCTGGTGTTTTCGCTGGCGTATTTCGTCGCCTTGGCCAACACGCTTTCGATCGCCGAGTTCGGCATGTTCGCGACCGCCTCGGCCGCCGGCATCATGCTGTCGCGCATCCTGGCCTTCGGCTTCATCTCGGCGCTTTACCGCACCGCCACGATCCGTCCCAATCTAATCGGCACATTCACCGCCGGTTTCCTGCTTCTCGGCGTCCTGTCGCTGCCGTTCCTCGCCGCCGCCTCCTACATCATCTACCTGATCTTCTTTGCCGGCACCGTGCCGCTGTCGGCCTTCGCCGCGGTCGTCTTCGCCGAGGCGCTTCTATGGCGGCCGGTCGAGGTCGTGCTTATCGTCAACAACGGGCTCGGCAAGTTCGGGCGCGCGGCGGTGCTCGCCATCCTGGCGACGGCGCTGAGGGCAGTCGGCGCGGTGCTCTTCATGCTTGCCGCGCAGCACTCGATCGGCGTCTGGTCGCTGTATTACATCGGCGCCAACGCCGCCTCGCTCGTTATCGCCTTTGCCTTCTTCTATCCGCGCCAGCGGCTGAGGCTGCGCGCCGCGCTCTATTTCCGCCGGCTCGCCGATTCCATCTATGTGGCCGGGTCCGAGGTGCTGTTCTACCTGCAGATGGAGTTCGACAAGCTCCTGGTGCTGTCGATCGGCGGACCGCATCTGGCCGGCATCTACGCCATCATCATGCGGCTGGTCGATCTCACCGCGATCCCGATCCGCACCTTCTCGATGATGCTGGTGCAGCGCATGATGCGGGCACCGGAGCTGCTGTCGCGGCTGGCGGTCAAGAGCGGTATCGAAGGCGGCGTGTTCCTGGTCTCGACGCTCGCGCTCATGTCGCTCGGCATCGTGCTGCATTTCTTCCCGAATGCACTCGGCAAGAATGTCGCCGAGGCAGCGCCGCTGGTGGCGCTGGCGGTCTGCGTGCCTGGCCTGCGCAATCTCGTCGAATACCAGGCCGAGCTTCTGTTCGCGCGCGGCCAGACGGCGGTGCGGGCGATCAATCTCGGCCTGCTCGCCGGATTGAAGGCGGTTCTGCTCATCTATGTGCTGACGACCATCCCCGACACGGCCAATCTGGTCCTGTCGCTCAACATCGTCTTCCTGCTGCTTTATCTCGCCTCGATGCTGCTGACTTATTCGGCGATGCGCCGGCCGGCGAAAGCGATCTGATCCAGGTGAGGCCGGCCTGCAAATGGCGGCTCCCTGCGCTTCCGGTGCTCACCTACTTTAAGTACGCTCCGCTCCGGTTCTCGGAACCCACCATTTTCGGCTCGGCCTGACCTGAATCTCAGCGCGGTTTATTCAAGCCCGATCAGGCGGCGGATGCGGCCGATATCGGTGCCGACGAAGGACTGCATGCCGATCGCCGCCTGTTCCGGCGCCATGGTGTCGACGAAACGGCGGAACTCGTCGTCCGAGAGCGGCTTGCCGTTCCAGTGGACGCGGCAGAATTCCTCCGAGCCATGGAAATGGCCGGCGCCTTGAAGCATATCGTCGACATAGCGGCCATAGATCATGCATTCGGAGAACTGCCGCGCCGAACCGACGACGCCGACCCAGTCGCGGCCATGCACCTTCTCGATGCGCTCGCGCATCGCGTTGACCGTCTCGCGGCGCCAGGCGATCAGCGTCGAGATGTAATCGTGGCTCGATTGATTGGCGGCATCGATGCCGAGCGCCGCACCCGCGTTGCGCGACCAGATGCGATGCTCGTCATGACCGTCGTTGGCGAGGACGCCGTCGCGCCGAAACAGCCGCACCTTGCCGTCGCGCCAGAAGGCGCCGGTGTCGAACGGTTTCAGGAAGGCGACATCGGAATCGCAGAAGACCAGCACGTCTTCCTTTGCCTGCCCGGCAATGGCGATGCGGCGCAGCTGCTGCACATGCCATCCGCGCAGCGGCTGCGTTTTGAGGCTCAGCCAGACGCGGCGGCGGAAACCGCTCAGCGGATCGTCGAAGACGCGCAGCCAGCGCGGCAACAGGTCCCGCTCGTCGACGACGCTGCGGCGGCTGCCTTCGAGCTGGCGAAACAGCGCGACGTCGCGATGCTCGGTCAGGATGTAATGATGCGCCATGCCGGTGACGTGGCGGTCGATGGTTTCGCACAACAACCGGCAGCGCTCGAAATCCGGCGCGTAGCTCGCGGTGACGATCGCGGCCAAGGGCGCGCGCGGCAGCGGTTCGATTTTTGTGGCGGTGTCCGGCACGAAGCGGCTGTTCACCGGCGCGCCTCCGCGGGCCGCGGCCCCAGCGACAGCTTCTGCCTGACGACGCGCCACAGGAAGACCGGGTTGCCGACGATGTAGCGGCGCCACAGGCGGCCGGGTTCGATCCACAGGCGGAACAGCCATTCGAGCCGCAGCCGGCGCAGCCATAAAGGAGCGCGCGGCACCGAGCCGCTCATGAAATCGAGCAGCGCGCCGACGGCGACCGGCAGCGTGCAATGGCGGCTGTCGATGTGGCGCTCGATCCACAATTCCTGGCGCGGCACGCCCATGGCGACGAGCAGCACGTCCGGCCGCAGCCTGGCGATGCGCTCGAGGATCGCCGGCTCCTCGGTGGCGGAGAAGAAGCCGTCATGGATGACGACAAATTCGTGCTGCATGGCGAGCGTCGATAGCTTCGCGCAGGCGGCTTCGGCATTGGCGCGCGTCGTGCCGAGCAGCGCCACTGTCAGCGGATGCGACGAGGCCTGCAGGAAGGCCGGAATGAAATCGGTGCCGTTGAGATTGCTGGGGAACGGCGCGCCGTAAAGCAGCTTTGCCGCCATGTCGACGCCGACACCGTCCGGCAGGATGAGGAAGTCTTCCAGCGCCTCGGCGAAGACCGGATCGGTGCAGGCGAGGTTGGCGTTGTGGGCGTTGAGGAAGCTCACCTTGGTGAAGCGACGCTCGTCGATCAGCCTGGTGAGCAAGGTGATGGCCTCGTCCCAGCGTATGGCCAGCACGGGAATGCCCAAAATGGTCTTGAGCGTGTCGAAGCCGAAGGCGGCGCGCGCGGTGTGCATGTTCATGCGGCGACCTCCTGCCTGACAGCGCCGAGCTTCTCCAGGCCGAGCCCGATCGCGGCGTCGAGCGCCTTGAGCTGGCGGCGATGGAAGGCGCTGCCATCCACGTCGCGGACATTGGCGGCTGCCGCCTGGAGGGCGGCGGCGAAAGCGATCGGATCGTCGGTCACCACGCAGTTGTCGGGACGATAGCCGATGCCGCGCAGCGAGCGGCTGGTGGCGACGGACGGCAGGCCGAGCTCGAAGGTCTCGATGGTCTTCAACTGCACCCCGCTGCCGGCGGTGCTGATCAAGGGAATGACGGCGGCGTCGCGCACGAAAGCCTGTGCGTCGGGAACCCTGCCGACGAAGGAAACGCCGGGATGCGGCGAGCTGATGCCGGAAGGCATGTTCCCCGCGATCCTGATGCGGAAATCCGGCTTCAGATGCGGCACGACCTTGGTCAGGAACCAATCGAGCCCGATGCGGTTCGGCTGCCAGGTCCAGGTGCCGATCAGCGCGGCGTCACAATCGATATGCCGCTTCACGCTGCCTGTCGGCGCCTGCGCCCGGGTTACAAGCGGCAGCACTGCCGAGCGTCTGTCGGAGGCGACGCCAAGTGCCGCGCGGTCTTCCTCGGCCAGCGTGAAGACAAAGCGCGCGGCGCCGCAGAGGCGCTCCTCCAGGACCTGGAGGAGCCTGGCCTCGCGCCGGAACATCCAGCGCTGGAGCGCGCTGCCGGCCGCGGCCGCATTTTCCTCGGCCGAGCGATGCTCGACATTGTGCGCCACGAAGACGAATGGATGGTCGGCGAAAACCTTCTCAAAGGCACCGGCGAATTGCACCGAGTTCAGGACATAGCCATCGAAGGAACCAGCGCGCTCGATGGCGGCGCGTAGCTCGGCGTCAGGCACGACACGCAGCTTGACGGAGGAGAAGGTAAGGCCGGACAAGACCGCCTTGCCCAGCCAGGCAAGCTTTTGCAGCGGCGATGCGCTTTCGGTTCGGACCTCGACGGCGTCGAGCACGATGGTGTTCTGGGGATCGGACGGGGCCTTTCCGGGCCAGATGAAGCCGATCACCGTCACGCGCACACCGGCGCGCCGCAGCGCGTCGATGATCGCGGCGTTGGCAATCTCGTAGCCCGAGGCGAGAGCGCCATCAGGCACGATCGATGTGGCGAACAGCAGATGCATCTCACCTATCCTTGGCTGCAGCCGGTAGCAAAACGCGGTGAAGCCTTGATTAAATGGCACTGTCAAAGGCCGAAGACCCGCCTTTTCCGACAGCCAGGCGAGAAGGTGATTAACGAAACGTTATCACCGCGATGCTATCGAGGGCTCAAACCCACGCTGCTGGAAACGGATGATCCCTTTGCCGTCCGACGCTTCTGTATCGATCGCGGGGCGGTCGCCGGGGCTTGCCGCCGAGACCGTCGAGGCGGTCGTGACGCTGCCGACCTTCAAGCGGCCGAAGAAGGTGCTGGAAACCCTGGCTTCGCTCAAGGCACAGCGGACCGACCGGCGTTTCGCCGTCATCGTCATGGAAAACGAAGCCGGGGCGCGCGAAGGCGCCGCCGCGGTGCTGCCGCTGTTCGAAAGCGGCGAGATACCGGGCTTGGTGATCATCGCGCATGAGCGCGGCAATTGCAGCGCCTACAATGCAGGCTGGCAGACGGCGGTCCTGCAGTTTCCCAACTTCAAGCACCTTCTGGTCATCGACGATGACGAGCTCGCCGAGCCGGACTGGCTGGAGCGCATGTGCAAGGCCGCCGAGACGCTTGGCGCCGACATCGTCGGCGGCCCGCAAGTGCCCATCTTTGCCGATCCGAGCCACGCGAGATGGGCCGAGCACCCGGTCTTTGCGCCGCCCTATCGGGAAACGGGCCGCGTGCCGGCGCTTTACTCGTCCGGCAACCTGTTGGTCGGGCGCAACGTACTCAAGGCCATGGGACCGCCGTTCCTCGACCTCAGGTTCAATTTCATGGGCGGCGGCGATTCCGATTTCCTCAGCCGTTCCGCGCAGAAAGGCTTCGTGCTCGGCTGGTGCGCCGAGGCAAAGGTCAACGAGACCGTTCCGGCCCGGCGTGTCGAGGCCGACTGGATCCGCGCCCGCAGCCTGCGCAACGGCGTGATCTCGACGCTTGTCGAAAAGAAGAAGCGGGCCGGCACGCCGTTTGCCGGCCTTAAAGTTCTCCTGAAGAGCCTGGCGCTGCTTGCGGCCTCGCCGTTGCGCGGCGTTATCCGGCTGGTGCGCACCGGCTCGCTGACGAGCAGCCTCTACCCGGTCTATGTCGCGCTTGGCCGGGTGCTCGCCGAATTCGGATATGCCAATGAGCAGTACCGACAGCCTGAGAAGAATTGAGCGCGCGCCGCTCAGCGCCGCCTTCACCAGGCAAGGCGTGGCGACGGCTATCGCCGCGCTCCTGTTCACCGTCATCATCGTCTCGTTCCGGCCCTTCCAGCCGGCAGGCGCGGAACTGACTGGCGACGGCGGCGACATCGTCAACCAGCTCGGCTTCGGCTCGCTCGGCGCTGTCTCGATCTTCTCGCTGCTCGCCTTCGCCGACCCGCGCGTGGTGCGCTCGCTGGTAAGCCCTTCCTGGGCGCTGATGCTGGGCTTCTTCTTCCTGTCGGTGGTGCTCGCCACCGACCCGCCCGCGGCGATGCGCGCCGCCTCCTTCACCCTGATCGGCATCATCACCATGGCGACGATCCTGGTGCTGCCGCGCGACGCCGACTCCTTTGCCAGAGTGGTCATCTTCACCGCCGTCGTGGTGATCGGCCTTTCCTATATCGGCCTGGTCGTCTTCCCGCACGAAGCGCTGCACACCGCCGACTCGCAGGAGCCGGAACATGCGGGCCTGTGGCGCGGCGTCTTCACGCACAAGAACATCGCAGGCCCGGTCATGGCCTGTTTCAGCTTCGCCGGGCTTTATCTGTTCCGGCGCGGCCAGCGCTGGTGGGGCGCGGGCATCTTCTGCGCGGCGATGATCTTCATGCTCCACACCGGCTCAAAGACCACGGCCGGGCTGGTGCCGTTCTCGATCATGATCGTCATGCTGCCCAGCCTCATCGGCATGCGGCTGGGCACGCCGGTCCTGTTCGCGCTGGCGGTCACCGCGACGGCCGTCGGCACGCTCGGCATCGTCTTCATCGCACCGGTGAAGCATCTGGCGGCGATCTATTTCCCGAACCTGACCTATACCGGGCGCACGACGCTTTGGGAGTTCGCCGGCGAGATGCTGGCGAAGAAGCCATGGACCGGCTACGGCTACGAAAGCTTCTGGGGGACGCCGCTGCTGCTCAACCAGGACCAGCCCTTCGACCGGCCCTGGGATATCCGCACCATCGTGCATGGCCATGACGGTTATCTCGACATCGCGGTGCTGATGGGCATCCCGGCGCTCTGCGTCGCCGTCTACACCTTCCTGATCGCCCCCTTGCGCGATTACATGCGCATCCCGGCGCGCAAGGAAAACATCTTCCTCGGCGATTTCTTCATGATGGTTGTGCTGTTCACGGCGCTGAACGCTTTCCTCGAAAGCTTTTTCTTCCACCGCGGCGATCCCGTCTGGCTGTTCTTCGTGCTCGGCGTGCTTGGCCTAAGACAAGTCTCGCTGCGGCCCATCCCGGTTCGCCTTTCAAGCTGATCCTGGCCGATCGATCTCCACTGCCCTTTTCCGTTGCGGCGCAACCGTCTCTTTGTCCTATGCAATTTCAGACGGAAAACCGCTTCACACTTTTCCTGGAATTGCTTTAAGGAGAGCCTTCCTACGGAGGGTTTCATGACGATCAGGCTCGTTCTCGCCGGTTGCGGCAATATGGGTTACGCCATGCTCTCGGGCTGGTTGAAATCCGCCAAGCTCGAGCCGCAAGCGGTGTTCGTGGTCGAGCCCAACGCGGAACTGCGCCAGCGCGCCGAGCATCTCGGCTGCCGCGCCGCGGCCCACGCCGATGGCATTCCAGCCGAAGCTGTCCCCGATCTCATTGTCATTGCCGTGAAACCGCAGGTGATCCGCGAGGTAACCGGGCATTACAAGCGCTTCGGCGACGGCAGGACCAGCTTTCTCAGCATCGCCGCCGGCACGCCGGTCGCGACCTTCGAGGAAATCCTGGGTGAGCTGGCGCCGGTCATCCGCTGCATGCCGAACACGCCGGCGGCGATCGGCAAGGGCATGATGGTGGTGTTTTCCAACCCACTGGTCTCCGACGACGTGCGGCGCTTCGTCGCCGAACTGCTTTCGGCAAGCGGCGTCGTGACGACGATCGACGACGAGGGCCTCATGGACGCCGTGACCGCCGTCTCCGGCTCCGGTCCGGCCTATGTCTTCCACTTCATCGAAGCGCTGACGGTTGCGGCCGAGAAGGCCGGCCTTCCCGCCGAAACCGCCAAGCTGCTTGCCATGCAGACTGTCTCCGGCGCCGCCTCGCTCGCCGCGGAAGCAGACGAGGAACCGGGCGTGCTGCGCCAGCAGGTAACCAGCCCCAACGGCACGACCGCCGCCGCACTTGCCGTGCTGATGGACGGCGACCGGCTGACGAAGCTCGTCACCGAAGCCGTTGAAGCGGCGCGGCTGAGGTCTATAGAGCTGGGGAAATAGCCGTCGCGCCGTAGAGCATCTCATCCTGCAACTTGCGCAAGGCGTATAGTCGCGTCGTCCGGTCCGGCGCGGCATTGTCCTCGGTCAACAGCTCGCCCTTCTTCACCGGCTTCAGCACCTTGCCGCCTTCGAGCAGTCCGACCGGCACGGCGCGGCTCATCCGCGCGTCGGCAATCGTCATGGTCCAGGAGCGGTAGCAGGTCTCGCCGATGGCATCGAAGGTCTCGCCAGCGGCGAGGTCGCGCTTGGCGGCGGCGCAGACTTCCGCCACCGGCCTCGGCAGAGGCACCATGTCGGGCTTGCCGTAAAGCATGATGCGGGCGGCGGTGAGCGGCACTTCCAGCGAGGTCAGATGGTAGGGCCGGAACAGGCCGTAGTAAGGACCCTTGCCGACGTGCAGATCGTCCATGCGCTCGACGACGCGCGGGTGCATCGCCTCGACGATGACGAAGACGCCGGGCGCCACGCCCTTGCCGATCGTGTAGTCGACGACGCCTTTCCTCGACAGGAGGCCGCCATCCTCTATCGGAATCAGCACCTTGGCCAGCAGGTCGCGATCGGCCTTGGGGCCGTGCATGCCAGGAACATCCGGCACCAGGCCGGTGGCGTTGGCGATGGCGCACATCTCGACCATGGTCTTCGAGCCGTCGACGAACTCGACCAGCATGCGCGGGTTCATGTTGCGGCGCGCCGCCTCTTCCCGATAATCGTCCGGAACGGCGTCATGGTTGAGCGGATTGTTCTTGCCCTTGCCGGCCGCGACGATGCTCAGCCCAAGCGCCGAGGCGAACTCGATCAGTTCCATGCAGCTTGACGGCTCGTCGCCGGCGCCGACCGAGTAGACGACGCCCAACCGGTCGGCCTGCTGCTTCAGGTAGCAGCCGATGGTCACGTCGGCTTCGACATTCATCATCACCAGATGCTTGCCATGCTCCATGGCCATCAGATCGAAATCGGCGGCGACGCCCGGTTTGCCCGTGGCGTCGATGACGACGTCGATGAGCGGGTTGGTGACCAGCATCTCGTTCGAGGTGATGGCTATCCTGCCGCCCTCGATCGCCTGAGTGACTCTGGAGGCGGTTTCGGCCTCGGCGGCAATCGCCTCATCGCCATAGGCGATGCGGATCGCCTTGCGGGCGGTGTGCGGGCGCCGCGTGGAGATGGCCACGATCGAAATGCCCGGCATCAGCATGCCCTGCGTCACCAGATCGGTACCCATCTCGCCGGAGCCGATGACGCCGACGCGCACCGGCCTACCCTCGGCGGCGCGTCGGGCGAGGTCGCGGGCAAGCCCGGTCAAGGCGATATTGGTCATACAAGAAGATCCACCGCTTTTAACTCCGGCTCGCAATACAGGGAACGATCCGGGTTTGCCAACCAAACCAGGCTGACATGGCGATTTCTTGCGCATGCTTTGCAAGGTCGCAGCAGATTTTCCCCAACAACCCGCGGCTTTCCGACTTTCGCCGCAACCGACTAAGTTTCGGAAGAACCAGCGCTATGGGGTCTGTCCGCGGCGACCGCACGATTCGCCATTTATTTCAGACCATTAACCATTACGGTCCGTCTTAAAAGCCGATTGCGGCCTGCTCCAAACCGGAAAGCCATGACCCGCCGCGCCCGGTTTCTGTGCCATTTTTGCTACAGGCTTAGACCCTAATGCCCGGAATCGCACTTTTAAGGTGTGTCTAATCCATTATATGCTCACAACCTCGAAAAATCTGATAGATACTGGTCGAAAGCTCCGGTGGCAGGCTTGGGCAAATAAGCGCCAATAAAAAAATAATGGCGCGGGGATAGTCACGGGGTAGAAATGACCAGGACGGGTAAAATTACCGTCGGCTGGCGGTTTGCGCTTGCCATTACGGTGTCGATGCTGGCTTGTGGCAGCGCCAGCGCACTCACACTCAAAGAAGCCGTTGCCGTCGCAGTGGAATCCAATCCGGAGATTGGACAGGCGATCGAGAACCGCGAAGCGATCGAATTCGAGCTGCGTCAGGCGAAAGGCCTTTATCTTCCCAGCGTCGATCTGGAAGCGTCGACAGGCGTTCGCCGGCTGGACAATGATACACGGCGCGCGCTCGACGAGGATCACAAAGCCCTCTATCCGAACGAGGCCGACCTCACCGTCTCGCAGACGCTGTACGACAGCGGCGCGCGGCGAGCGGAACTGAACCGCCAGGCCTCGCGGGTCGACGGCGCTTCCTTCCGGGTTCTGGAGCGGTCCGAGTTCATCGGGCTCGCGGTCGTCCAGGATTATCTGGAATATATGCTGCAGGCCTCGATCGTGGCCGAGGCCAAGAAGAACCTTGGCTTCCATCAGTCCATCCTCAGCGACATCAAGCAAGGCATCGCTGGCGGCGCGCTCAACGAGGCCGACCGGCAGCAGGCCGAGGAACGCCTTTTTGCCGCCAAGGCGCGCATGCAGGAGGCAACCGAAGAACTCGAGGCGGCCAAGATCCGCTTCTTCAAGAATGTCGGCAAGCCGCTGACCAACGCGTCCCGGCCGGCCGATGTCGCAGCCGCTCTGCCGCGGTCGCTGGACGATGCGATCGGGCTCGCCAGGCAGAACAATCCGCGCGTCCATATGGCCAACAGCGATATCGACGCGGCGTCTTCGCTGGTCGACGCGGCGCGGGCGAAATACGGCCCGACGATCACCGCCGAAGGTGTTGCCCGGGGCGGATATGACATCGACGGCGACGACGGCGACGCGAGCGACCTGCAGGCCCGGGTGGTGCTGCGCTGGAACCTCTACCGCGGCGGCATCGACAAGGCCAACGAGCAGGAACAGATCCGGCGCACCAGCGAGCAGCGGCTTGCGATGCACCAGGTGCTGCGCGAGATCGAGGAAGCCGTCCGCACCTCATGGGACCGCCGCTTCCGCCAGGCCGAACTGGCAAAGACGCTGCGCCAGCAGGCTGCCACCAATGAAAAGCTCGTCGCTTCCTATCGCGAGCAGTTCAAGGTCGGACAGCGCTCGCTGCTCGATGTGCTCGATGCCCAGAACACGCGCTTCAACACCGCGACGCTGGCCGACACGTCGTCCTACGCGTCGCTATTTGCCGAGTACCGGCTGCTGGCCGCAACCGGAGAATTGCTGAAGACGCTCAACATCCAGCCGGCCAAGCAGGCCGCGGCCTACGCCCGTGAGGAATTCGGTGTGCCGGCTACGGCCGATACCGAGACTTATGCGCGGACGCCGTCGGAGCAGAAGAACGATCTGCCGTTCGACATCCTAGCGCCGGTCAGGAAAAAGTAGCCGATGTAAGCATCGATCTTCGGTCCTTCGGGGCGGATCGTGAACCAGCAACCCAACATCCTGTCGCCCAAGGAGGCCTTCAAAGCCTGCTTCTGCGCTGTTGCCGCCTATCTCGGCAGGCCGAGCGCGGAAACGGTGCTGTTCGCCGGCGTGCCGGTTCCGGAGACGCGCATCGAGCCGGAGGAAATCCGCCATCTGGCCGAGCGGATCGGCCTGGAAGTCCAGGATTTCAACCATCGCGATTTCCTGCGCGGCCGCTTCGATCTTCCGGCCATCGTCTTCCGCGTCAGCCAGTTGCCGGTCGCTCTCCTGGCGGAGATGGAGGGCGGGCAGTATCTGACGGCGCCGCAGGAAAACGGCCGCACCACGATCGACAGGTCGGAACTCGCCGAAAGCTATATCAGCGGCGGCACGTCCTTTTCGATCACCTATGCCAACCAGGCCGAGGAGATGACGGTCGGCACGGCCGCGCGGATCGAAAGGCGCCACTGGCTGACCGGCACGATGGGGGCGTTCTGGCGCACCTATTCCAAGGTGGTGCTGTCGGCGGTCTTCATCAATCTCCTGGCGATCGCCTCGCCGATCTTCACCATGAACGTCTACGATCGCATCCTGCCTAACAAGGCGATCGCCACACTGTGGGTGCTGGCGCTCGGCATCGGCGCGGCCATCCTGTTCGACCTGCTCCTCAAGACGGCCAGAGCGTCGCTGATCGACTATGCCGGCCGCAAGGCGGATCTGCGGATCTCCTATCTGCTGTTCGAAAAAGTGCTGAATTCCTCGCTTTCGGCGCGGCCTGGGTCGACGGGCGAATATGCAAACCGTGTCACGCAATACGAATTCGTGCGCGAGTTCTTCGCCTCGAACACGGTCAGCGTCTTCATCGATACGATCTTCGTCTTCGTCTTCCTGGCTGTCATCTACGCCATCGGCGGCTGGCTGGTGATCATACCGGCGCTGGCTTTCATCATCTCCGTCATCGTCGGACTGATCACGCAGCGGCGGATCGGCAAGCGGGTCGCCGCCTCGATGAACGAGGCCTCGCAGCGCCAGGCGCTGCTGGTCGAATCCATTTCGACGCTGGAAACGATCAAGTCGCTGCGCGCCGAAGCCTACCTGCTGCGCAAATGGGGCGAGCACTCGAAGAACGCGGCCAACACGTCGGAGAAGATCAAGGAGCTCTCGGCGGCGGCAGGCAACATCACCGGCGCCATCCAGCAATTCGTGACGGTGGCCCTGGTGGTTGCCGGCGCCTATGCGTTCTCGGAAGGCCAGGTCTCGACAGGCGCCATCATCGGCACCGTGATGCTCGCCGGCCGCGCCGTGGCGCCGCTCGGCCAGATCGCCATCACGCTTGCCC
Organism: Mesorhizobium sp. BH1-1-5; assembly: GCF_020165615.1. Taxonomy (NCBI): domain Bacteria; kingdom Pseudomonadati; phylum Pseudomonadota; class Alphaproteobacteria; order Hyphomicrobiales; family Phyllobacteriaceae; genus Mesorhizobium; species Mesorhizobium sp. BH1-1-5. The sequence continues at coordinate 7,082 of NZ_JAIUIM010000045.1, read as the reverse complement.
GGTTCCGCCAGGCCATGCTGTCGCTCAGGATCATCAACACGATCATGTCGCAGCCGGAGGACCGCCCCGATACGGTCGGTTTCGTCAACCGGCCGATCCGCAGCGGCGCGCTTGCCTTCAAGAATGTCGGCTTCGCCTATCCAGGCACTGAAAACGAGGTTCTGAGCGGGCTCAACATCGCGGTGCGGCCCGGCGAGCGGGTCGGCATCATCGGCCGCATCGGTTCCGGCAAGACCACGATGGGCCGGCTGATCGGCCGGCTTTTCCTGCCGACGTCGGGCGAATTGCTGATCGACGGCATCGATATCCGCCAATACCATCCCTCGGAGGTCCGCGCCGCGGTCGGCATCGTCGCGCAGGCCGGCGACCTGTTTTCGGGAACCATCAAGGAGAACCTCTTGATGGCGGCGCCGGAAGCGACCGACGAGGAGATCATCGACGCCGCGAAAGCCGCCGGCGTCGACGACTTCGTCTCGCGGCATCCGCGCGGCTACGACATGAATGTCGGCGAGCGGGGCACCAATCTTTCGGGCGGGCAAAGGCAGGCCGTGGCAATCGCGCGACTGCTCTTGACCAAGCCGAAGATCGTCTTCCTGGACGAGCCGTCGGGTTCGATGGACCTCGCTTCCGAACGGCAGTTGATCAAGCAGCTCAAGGTGGCGTTCGACCGCAGCACGACGCTGATCGTGTCGACCCATCGCTACAGCATGCTGGAGCTTGCCGACCGCCTCATCGTCATCGACCAGGGCCGCGTCGTCGCCGACGGGCCGAAGGAACAAGTCATCCAGGCACTGCAAAAGGCAAATGCCTGACCGGAACGTATGGACATGCTTGCAAGGGAAGACCGGCCACCACTTTTCGCCTCGGCGTCCGTCTACATCATCGGGGCGCTGTTCGTGTGCTTCACTGCCTGGGCATCCTTTGCCGAGGTCGATGAGATAGCGCGCGGCGAAGGCAAGGTCATTCCCGCTTCGAAGACGCAGATCATCCAGGCCAGCGAAGCCGGCGTGGTGCAGGAGATCGCCGTCCAGATCGGCCAGACCGTCAAGAAGAACGACCTCATCATCCGCCTCGACAACTCGGGCAACACGTCGAGCCTCGGCGAGGAGAAGGCCAAGGGGCGAGCGCTGCAAGCGCGCATCGCACGGCTGCAGTTCGAGCAGAGCGGCAATGTCGAAGGATCGTTCCCCTGCCCCGCCGAGATCCAGAAGGCCGCGCCGGAAATCTGCGACAACGAGCAAAAGCTGCTCGTCGCCCGCCGCGACAATTTCGAGGTGAAGCTGTCGGTTCTCAAATCGCGTCTCGACCAGCGCGAAAAGGAACTGGACGAGGCCAGCGCCAACGCCGATCGCCTGTCCAAGAGCCTGGCCGTCACCGACCAGGAAGCGGCGCTGGTCGAACCCATGGTCAAGAAGGGCCTGATGGCCAAGACCGAGCAGATCCGCGTCGAGCGGGAACAGACCGACCTTCACGGACAGCTGACCCTTGCCGGAGAGACGATCAAGAAGGGCAAGGCGGCGATCACCGAGGCACAGCTTCAGGTGAGCGAATTGGGTCTGCAACTGCAGCAGGAAGCGTTGAGCGACCTGACGCAAGCGCTCGCCGATCTTTCCGTGGTCGACGAAACCATCCGCGGCGCCACCGACGCGGTGGCGCGCACCGACATCCGCTCGCCGGTCGACGGCATCGTCAACACGCTCGACGTCAACACGCTCGGCGCCTTCGTCCAGCCAGGCGCGGTCGTGGCCGGCATCGTGCCGACCTCCGAGACGCTGCTGGTGGAGGCGCGGGTTTCGCCGCGCGACGTCGCCTTCATCCAGCCGGACCAGCAGGCGCTGATCAAGGTCACGGCCTATGATTTCTCGATCTTCGGCGGCATCGAGGGCAAGGTCTCCAACATCACCGCCGACAGCCTCGTCGACCAGAAGACGGGCGAGCCCTACTATCAGGTGCGGGTCGCGACCGAGAAGTCGACGCTGACCAGGAACGGCAAGACCTATTCGATCATCCCCGGCATGATCTGCTCGGTCGACATCAAGACCGGACGCAAGACGATCCTCAACTATCTTTTGAAGCCCATCAACAAGGCGCGTCAGGAGGCGATGAGTGAGCGATAGCGCCATCCACCACCCGGACACTTCGCGCGAAAGGCTGCTGCCGGTTCTCGCGGCCGAGGATTTCGGCCCGGAATTCCGAGTCGTGGCGCGCGGCGGCGTGCGTCGCGGCATCCGGCTGGAGCGCGCCTTCTGGGTGTCGCTGAAGCAGATGGCCGAAAGCCGCAAATGCACGATCGGCATGCTGGTCGAGGAGATCGCCGAACATCATCCCGACCAGGGCAACCTCACCTCGGCGATCCGGGTCGCCTGCATGCGCGGCCTTGCCGAGGAAAGCATGGAGCTGCGCAAGCTCGCTTCGATCCGCACGATCAATGCGATCCTGGTCGCCTGCCCCTCGCCCGCCTTCGCGCTGTCTTCGTCGAAGAAGATCCTGGCCTTCAACGCGCCGTTCCAGCAACTGGTCAGGCGCCAGTTGCCGAGCGCGCCCGGCGAGGATGGGCGACAGGACCTGAAGCTGGCGCTCGACCTCAACGTTCCCGACATCTTCGCCCGGCTCGACGCCAATGGCGAGACGCCGGTCACCAGCGGTTTCGTCATCGGCGCCGGCGAGCGCCGCTATCGCGGCCAGCTCAGCGCCGTGCGCGCGCCCGTCACCGAGCCGGAACTGCTGATGGCTTTCGTCTTCAACGGGTAGTTCCTCAACACAGAAGTTTTGACCGGTTGGTCAGTGTGCGTTGGCAGATCCCCGGCCTTGGCGATTGGCCGAGACGCCTATCGCGATCGTCATCCTCGGGTCTGCGCGCGTCGCTTCGCTCCTTGCTCCGCCCTGGAATGACGAGGTTCATGAGCCTTCAGCTCATCGCCAGCGTTTGCGCTGACTACCCAACGTTGATGGCCTTGCCCGACAAGCCTGCAATCTTTCAAAATCACTGTGTTGAGGAACTGGACAATTGCGGGAAAGCGCGTCGTGGCTTCGCTCGCCGGAGCTTGCGCGACAACAAGCAAATGGGCAGTTTCCGCGTTCCCGGAAACGTTTAGCCGCCCCGATCTACCGCCTGAGATCCGAAGCCACTGATGGTTCAGGCGCGCCTTCGCCGGGTGCCACCGTCGTGAAGCCGCCGGCTATATCGGCGATCTGCGCGCCGGACTTCGACCCGTGGATCCAGGCGCGATCGGTGCTGAAGGAATAGAGCGGAACATAATCGGGCAGATCGCTGTCGCGCATGACGGCGTTGCCGAGGCTGTCGAGGATGAAGGCGCCGCTTCCCGTGCTTACCGACAGGACGGCGTGGAAGAACTTGCGGCGACGATCCTGGAGCACCACCAGCGACATGCTCTGCGCCGGGATCCCGGCCCTGAGCAGCGCCGCCATCTTCAGTATGGCGAAATCCTCGCAATCGCCGGCGCGATGCTCGAGAATTTCCGAAGGCTTCGCCCAGTAGTCGAGCTTGCCGTAGACGACGCTGTCCTTGCGATAGGCGATCAGCCGGTTGATGCTGCTGTTGACGAAGGAAAGCTTCTCGCGAAATCCCTTGTCGGCGGCAATCTTGATGATCTCGGTGAAGGCCGGGCTCTCGCGGTCGCAGACGCTGCCCGCGGTGCAATCGACGATGGCTTTGTAGACGGGAGCCCAGCGCGCCGCGACCGGGAAGTTGCGCATCGACAAAGCGACCGAGCCGAAGACACCGGGGATGATCGCGGCGGTCTGGATCGGGTCGATGCCGGGCTCGGCCGTGGCGATCGACTGCGCTTTAACCTGATAAGGTGCAGTCGGCGTATAGCCCGTCGAAACGTCCGCGATCCGGTAGGCGGCGGCCAGCTGCCAGGACTGCGGCCGGGCCAGCGAAACGCCGCCGAGACTCGCCGGCGCAAGCACATTCTGCAGAGCTGGATTCACACTGGCGGATGATGGAATTGCCTGAACGGCAAGGCCGACCGCCAGCAAGAGTACCTTGATCCCGGTCATGCCCGGGGCTGCTTTTTGTATTTTCATAACGCCCACCTTTGACTGTGGACGCTACCAATCTTGTCTCAAATTATCGGAAAGGAAGGTAGGTAAATTTCCGCGAATCACTCTATTCTATTTTCCATCAAATTTTATTCAAATTTATACTTTCATTTACCAAGCCAACTCGACGCGCTGCGGCCACTCCCGCATCCGTCAAGATCATGCATAACTGCATATATCATCACGATTTACCAAGTGTAAAAAATGCGATTCTCTACATATTCGAATATATGAAATGGATTGAACGTCTGTTGCAAAGTCCGGGCCTGACATGTCTCTTTCCGGGAAATGCCGGAGGGGCTTCAGCTATGACGACCAATATCGAATTCGACGTCGTTTCAAATTCCTGGGACGAGCACACGAGCGCTGGTGAAAATCACATCTCGACGGGTGTCCAGGTCGCGCAGGCGACCACTGGCCAGGCGGCCGGCGAGCCGGTGCCGGTCGACGTCGGCAGCGGCACGCCGGCGCAGGGCGCGGCCAATGCTCAAGGGGCAAACCAGCCGGCGGCGGACGCCAAGGCTCCTGCTTCCAACGCTCCCGCAAACGCACCGGCGGCAAATGCGGCGGCGGCGAATACCCCGCATGAATATCACGTCGAGGCGGGCAACGTCGTAAAGCTTCCGGCCAGCGTTTCGATCGACAACATCAAAGTCGACGGACACGACCTCGTCCTCACGCAGCCCGACGGATCCCAGATCGTCATCAAGGACGCCGCGCTGAATGTGCCGACCTTCATCCTAGGCGACGTCGAGGTGCCGCGCGTGGCCCTGATCGCCGCCCTCGAGGCAAGCCATGTCGATGTCGCCTTCGGCGCCGACGGCTCGATCTCGGCCGGCGGCAACGGCTCGCCGGGCAGCGCGGGCGGCAATTTCGAACAGCCCCCCGGCGGCATCGGCGACGGCTTCGGCCTCACCGCCCTGCTGCCGCCGACGGACCTGGCGTTCGGCCAGCCAGAGCATCGCGACCTGTTCCCGGGGTTGCTGCCCAACTCAACGCCGACGATCCTCGACCTTACGCCTTCCGTCCAGGGCGGCGACACCACCGTCAACGAGAAGGGCCTTGAGACCGCCGGCGCGACGGGGTCCGGCGAAGCGGGGACCAGCGCCCAAGTCGACAACGACCCCTCCGAGCACAACACCGGCACCTTCACCATCAACTCGCCCGACGGCATCGGCTCGGTGGACATCAATGGCCATGTGATCACCGCCGCCGAGCTTGCCAACAGCGCGTCGGCACCGATCAACATTGCGACGCCCTTCGGCAACACGCTGACCATCAACGGCTACGATGCCGCCACCGGCCAGGTGAGCTACACCTACACGCTGCTGCACAGCGAGATTCACCCGGCAGGCGACGCCTCCCTTTACGACGACATGACGGTGACCGTCACCGACAGCGACGGCGACGTCTCGCTTCCCGGCACGCTCTCGGTCCAGATCGTCGACGACGTGCCGACGGCGCATGACGACGTCGCCACGCAGGGCACCGAGAACGCGCCGGTGACGGTGAACGTGTTCGCCAACGACGTGCCCGGCGCGGACGGTGTCAACATCGCCGATCCGTCGAAGGTCAGCTATGTGGCGAACTCGCTCACCGGCGGCACCGGCACGGTCACCTACAACAACGACGGCACCTTCACCTACAAGCCGGCCGCCGGCGAAGAAGGAACCGTGACCTTCAAGTACCAGATCGTCGACGGCGACGGCGACGCCTCGGTGGCGACGGTGACGATCAATCTGAAGCCGGATTCCACGCCGACCATCGACGTGACGCCGCAGAATCCAGATGCGAACGGCCACAGCGCGGCGAACGAAGCCGGCCTGCCGCCGCATGACGGCCTGCCGGCAGGCTCGGGCGAAATCGCAGACAACGACGCTAACAACAACAGCGACGCCAGCGAGACCACGACCGGCGCGCTGGCGATCACCACCGGCGGCGACGCGATCGGCCACCTCTACGTGACCGACAAGGACAACACCCAGATCGAGGTGACGAACGCAGCCGGTGGCATTCTGGTGCATGGCCAGTATGGCGACCTGACCATCACCGGCACGCCTGGGACCGGCTACACCTATTCCTACACGCTGCTGGATAGCACCCCGGGCAACGGCATGCATGACGACTTTGCCGTCAAGGTGGTCGATTCCGATGCCGACCCCGCCTCCACGACGCTCACCATCGACATCGTAAACGACGTGCCGACGGCGCATGACGACGTCGCCACGCAGGGCACCGAGAACGCGCCGGTGACGGTGAACGTGTTCGCCAACGACGTGCCCGGCGCGGACGGTGTCAACATCGCCGATCCGTCGAAGGTCAGCTATGTGGCGAACTCGCTCACCGGCGGCACCGGCACGGTCACCTACAACAACGACGGCACCTTCACCTACAAGCCGGCCGCCGGCGAAGAAGGAACCGTGACCTTCAAGTACCAGATCGTCGACGGCGACGGCGACGCCTCGGTGGCGACGGTGACGATCAATCTGAAGCCGGATTCCACGCCGACCATCGACGTGACACCGCAGAATCCAGATGCGAACGGCCACAGCGCGGCGAACGAAGCCGGCCTGCCGCCGCATGACGGCCTGCCGGCAGGCTCGGGCGAAATCGCAGACGACGACGCTAACAACAACAGCGACGCCAGCGAGACCACGACCGGCGCGCTGGCGATCACCACCGGCGGCGACGCGATCGGCCACCTCTACGTGACCGACAAGGACAACACCCAGATCGAGGTGACGAACGCAGCCGGTGGCATTCTGGTGCACGGCCAGTATGGCGACCTGACCATCACCGGCACGCCTGGGACCGGCTACACCTATTCCTACACGCTGCTGGATAGCACCCCGGGCAACGGCACGCATGACGACTTTGCCGTCAAGGTGGTCGATTCCGATGGCGACCCCGCCTCCACGACGCTTACCATCGATATCGTAAACGACGTGCCGCATGCCAGTGCCGACATCAACGCCGTGACGGAAGGGGCGCTGCTCACGGTGGCTGCGGCCAACGGC
>NZ_JAIUIM010000044.1:0-38137 GCF_020165615.1 Mesorhizobium sp. BH1-1-5 | reverse complement strand
TGAACCGCTTCGACGCAAAACTGAAGCGGACAAATGATGTGCTACCAAACCGGACAACTTGATTAGCTACCGACAGCCCGAGCGCCTTCCAGCCCGAGCGCCTTCCTGCCTGGTTCGCGACGGCCGATTTCACCGCTTCAAGCGTTCTCTTCGATCCGCTGCCCAGCTTTTCTCCAGTCGCCCGTGGTGTTCCACCAGCGGTTGGGATTGGCGCGATCATCAAGACCCTTGGAACGGCTGGCGAGCAGCGGTTGGATGCGGATGACGGGCTCCTGATAAGAATGGGCCTGGAATATCGCCTCGACGACACGGGCGGCGAGCGCCTGGTCGTCGGCGATCTCGAACGACACTTCGACGGTGCCGGGCCGCCGGCGCAATTCCGTCTCCGCACCAGCGGCGGCGCCTTCGAGCGGCCGGTAGCGCTCGATGCCTTGCGCCGACTGATAGGCGTTGGCGTCATATTTGCCCATGCGCAGCGGCGTGATCGTCACCACCGCCTCCATGATGCGCTCGACATCGGCGGCCGGCGCCTGGAAGGTGACGAGCAGAAGCGACTCCATCCTGAGGGATTTGGTTTCAAAGCCGCTGTCGATCATCGCAATTCTCCTACCTCGCGTTGGAGGCAGGGTATAGCAGGGGTGCTGCTGACACGGTGATGTCAGGATGCCCGGCGCTTCGCCTAGAGAATCCTGCGCACCAGCCTGACCGAGACCAGAACCATGTAGGCGGCGAAGAAAAAGGCCAGCGACCAGCCGAAGCCGGATGGGCCGAAGGCATCCATGCCGATGCCGATCGCCTGCGGGCCAAGCACCATGCCAACGCCGTAGCAAAGCACGAAGGCCGCATTGGCGGAGGCAAGCTCATGGCCGGACAGCTGGGAGCCGAGATGCGCAAGGCCGATCGTGTACATGGCGGCGACGACGCCGCCCCAGACGAACAGGAGAGCCGCCATCAGATGCCAATTCTGCGCGAAGAACGGCATGAAGACGGTGCCGATGAGGCCGACGGTGGCGCAGGCCAGAAGCAGATAGCGGCGGTCGGAAACGCGGTCGCTGATCATGCCGATCGGGATCTGCAGAAGCACATTGCCGAGCCCGATCATGGTCAGCAGCAGCGCCGCGTCGGCCTCCGAATAGCCGATGCGGCTGCCATAGATGGGGAATAGCGCGAAACCGCCGGTCTCGACGGCGCCGAAAACAAGCACGGCAAAGGTCGCCGTCGGCACCAGCCAGATGTAGCGCAGGAAGTGGCTGGTCTCGCTGTCGGCGACGATGGTCGGGCTCTCATTGCGGGCCGCCAGCACCGGGATGGCGGCAAGTGTCACCAGCGCTATCGTGACGCCGAATGGCAGGAAGCCCGTGCTGCCGAGATGGGCGAACAGCCACGGTCCGGCGGCGAAGCCGAGCGATAGCACGGTGGCATAGATGCCAAGCACAAGGCCGCGCCGGTTCGGGGGGGCAGAGGTGCTGATCCAGAATTCCGACAGGATGAACAGCACCGTCAGCGAGATATGCAGGGCGACGCGCAGCGGAAACCACATCCAGAAGTCCGGCGCGAAATGAAAGCCGACGAAGGCGAGCGCGCCGATGGCAATCATCAACAGCATGGTCCAGGCGACGCCGAGCCGCATGGCAAGCGGCGTGGCCAAAGGCGCCCCGGCAATCGAGGCGAGACCGGCGACAGCGGTGTTGAGGCCGATCATCGAAGCGGAATGGCCGCGGCTTTCCAGAATGACGCTGAGCAGCGGCATGCCGAGGCCGATGGCGATGCCGACGACGCTGATCGAGGAGATCGCCGCGATCATCGGCAGCCAATGTACGCGTTCGTCGCCCTGTTGTTGGGTATCGACCGTCATGGGATCAAAATGCTCTGCTTCTAAAGGACTTCGCGGACAAAGCGGTTGCGGACGAGCCGGAAGAACGGCACGGCGCCCCCCGGCCGCAGCAAGGGATCGTCGGCAAGCCGCTTTTCCAGTTCTTCCAGGATCATGCCGGTGATGTCGGGAATATCGGCCTTGCGGGCATCTGCGAGCGGCAGCCAGACGAGTTCCTCCAGCTCGTTGGTCGGCCCGCCGTCGGGCAATTCCACGGCGACCTCGTGGCGCCAGGCGCTGAAGAAACGCGTGTCGAAACGGCGCACGCGATTGGGCGGGGTGATGGCGCGGGCGATGAAGCGCAGCACGTCCAGCGACGGGACCACGCCATGGTCCACGAAACCCTGCCAGTCGCGCTTCGGGGTCGAGAAAGCGCCTTTGCGGCCGATCAGCAGGCCGGCTTCCTCATAGGTCTCGCGAATCGCCGACAGGGCGATTGCCCGCGCCCGCGCCGCGCTGGCGCGGCCAGGACCCGAAACCAGCTTTTTCTCTTCCTCGCCGGGCAAAGGGGCGGCGACCGGAATGCGGCTGTCCGCCGGATCGGTGCGGCCGCCGGGAAAGACGAATTTCCCGGGCATGAAGGCGTGACCGGCATGGCGCCGGCCCATCAGCACCAGAACGTCCTTGTCCCTGCGATCGAGCAGAATGAGGGTCGCGGCATCGCGCGGACGCAACGCCCAGCCGCTGCGTACGGCCAGGCCCTTATCGAGCTTGTCGACATCCGCCTTGGTCATTCGTTCCATGCGCTCGACCTAGCGGAAACTTCCCGGATGCGAAAGTGGCTTGCGCGTCGCGGCCTTTGAACCAGGGCGGACAGCGGTGCTACCTGGCTTATGAATGGCTCTCGAATTCGTCCTTCTCGTCGCCGAAGCCGTGCATATAGAGCGCCCATTGCAGGCCGATGACGGCGCCCTTGACCGGCTGCAGCAGCACGAGTGCCAGAATGATGGTCAAGGGCACCCAGATCAGCGCGTGCTGCCAGTTCGACAGCGTGACGGTGGCCTCCACGGCCATGAAGGAGCCAAGCACGATGTGCCCGACGATGACGATGACGAGATAGGCGGGCAGGTCGTCGGCGCGATGGTGATGCAGCCCCTCGCCGCAGACCTCGCACTTGTCCACGGGCTTCACGAAGGCGTGGAACAGCTTTCCCTTGCCGCAATGCGGGCAGCGGCCGAGCATGCCACGCTTCATCGCCGTCCACAGCGGACGCGCGACGCGGCCGGAATGATGCTCGCCGCCGAAAACCTGTTCTTCCACCTGGGAATTGCCTGGCATCATCTTCTCCTGCCGCGCGGTCCCGAACGCGACTGCGACGCGCGGGCGCGGCCTTTGGCCTTGTGAAACGACCGCTTCGAGCCGGGCAGGGGCTTCGGGTCGGTCAGCATCTCGAAACGCATCGCGCCGGCCATCGGCGCGACCTCGACCAGCCGGACTTCGACGCGATAGGCAAGCTGATAGCCTTTGCCGGTGCGTTCCCCGAACAGCGATCGGGCGGTTTCGTCGTAGATATAGTAGTCGCCGCCCAGAGTTGACACTGGAATAAAGCCGTCGGCGCCGTACTGCGGCAATTGGACAAAGAGTCCCGCCTTGGTGACGCCGGAGATGCGCGCGTCGAACGTATCGTTGACGCGCTCGGCGAGATAGGCGGCGACAAGCCGGTCGACCGTGTCGCGCTCGGCGGCCATGGCGCGACGCTCCGTGGCCGAGATCAGCGCGGCGACCTCTTCCAGCCGGTCAGCCTCCTGCTGCGTCAGGCCGCCGGGACCCAGACCAAGTGCTGCGATCAATCCGCGGTGCACGATCAGGTCGGCATAGCGGCGGATCGGCGAGGTGAAATGCGCATAGCGCCTGAGGTTGAGGCCGAAATGGCCGATGTTCTTCGGCGAATACTCCGCCTGGCTCTGCGAACGCAGCACCACTTCGTTGACCAGCGCTTCGTTGTCGGCGCCGCGCACCCGCTCCAGAATGCCGTTGAACTGGCTCGGCCGCATCTGCGCGCCACGCGCCAGGGAGAGGCTGAGCGTCTGCAGGAACTCGCGCAGCGATTCCTGCTTGGCGAGCGACGGGGCGTCATGGATGCGGTAGACGAGCGGTTCCTTCTTGCCCTCCAAGGTCTCGGCGGCGGCGACATTGGCCTGGATCATGAATTCTTCGATGAGCTTATGCGCATCGAGGCGCTCCGGCACGATGACGCGATCGACCGTCCCGTCTGGCTTCAGCAGGATCTTGCGCTCCGGCAGGTCGAGTTCCAGCGGCTGGCGGGCGTCGCGGCCGCGCTTCAGCACCGCATAGGCGTCCCATAGCGGTTTCAGGACGCCATAGAGGATCGGCCGTGTCTTGTCGTCGGGGACGCCGTCGATCGCGGCCTGCGCCTGCGGATAGGCGAGCTTCGCCGCCGATTTCATCATGACGCGGTGGAAGGAGTGCCTGAGCTTGCGTCCTTCCGAGGAGAAGGTCATGCGCACGGCGATGGCCGGCCGGTCCTCGCCCTCGCGCAGCGAGCAGAGGTCGTTCGAGATGCGTTCGGGCAGCATCGGCACGACGCGGTCCGGAAAATAGACCGAATTGCCGCGCTTCAAGGCTTCGCGGTCGAGCGGCGTGCCATAGCGCACATAGGTGGCGACATCGGCGATCGCCACGGTGACGATGACGCCGCCGGGATTCTTCTCGTCCGTGTCGGGCGTGGCGAAGACGGCGTCGTCATGGTCCTTCGCATCGGCCGGATCGATGGTCACCAGCGGCAGATCGCGCCAGTCCTCGCGGTGCTCAAGCGTCGCCGGCTTCACCGCTTCGGCCTCGGCGATTACGTCCGCCGGGAAGACATGGGGAATGTCGTGGGCGTGGATGGCGATCATCGAGACCGCCTTCTCGCTGCTCAGCGATCCCAGCACCGCCAGCACTTTTGCCCTGGGCAGACCATAACGGGATGCCCGCGCCGGCTCGACCTCGACGAGGTCGCCGTTCTTCGCACCGTTCTGGAATTCCTTGTCGACGATCAGTTCCGGCTGGCGCCGTTCGACGGGCTCGATGCGGAAGGTGCCGTCCTTCAGCACGCGGAAGACGCCGAGCACCGCGTCGCTGCGCTTCTCGAAGATCTTCATCACCCGTCCGGCATAGGCCGGGCCTGACGGATCGTCGGTCGGGAAGGTTTTTGCCAGCACGCGGTCGCCAATGCCGGGCACCGGGCCGCTGGCGCCGCGCGAAATGCGGATGGCGATGACGGGCGGCGAACCGGCGCCGGTGTATTCGTTCGGGTGCGCCAGAAGCATGCCGTCGTCGTCGCGGCCGAAAATGTCGAGCACGGCGACATGAGGCACGGCACCTGCTCGGGTGAGACGCTTGCGTTCCTTGTTGAGCAGACCTTCGTCCTGCAAGTCGCGCAGCATATCCTTCAGCCAGATGCGGTCGTCGCCGCGCAACGCGAAGGCCTTGGCGATCTCGCGCTTGCCGGAGCGGTCGGGATTTTCGGCGATGTAGCGCAGGATCTCGTCACGCGAGGGCCGGTAATCGTCCTTGACCACCTTGGCCCTCGTGTCGGCGTGGCGCGGATCGGCGTGGCTTCTTCCGGAGATCCTGCGCGCCACGTCCTGCTATCCCTTCTTCGCCGCTCTGCGGAAGGGCTTCTTGCCGCCTCCGCCCTTGGCTTCCTTTTCGGCGATCAAAGCGAGCGCTTCTTCCATCGTCACCGATTGCGGGTCCTTGCCCTTGGGCAGCGTCGCATTGACCTTGCCGTAATTGACATAAGGCCCGTATTTGCCGTCGCGCACGACGATCTTGCCGCCGCCGTCGGGATGGTCGCCCAGTTCCTTCAGCGCCGCGGGCGTGGCGCCGTTGCGGCCGCCTTTGCCCTTCAGCTGCTTCTCGGCAATCACCGAGACGGCGCGGTTCAAGCCGATCGAGAACACGTCCTCGATGCTTTCGAGATTGGCATAGGTGCCGTCATGCAGCACGAACGGGCCGTAGCGTCCGAGGCCGGCCGAGATCATCTTGCCGCTCTCCGGATGCTTGCCGACGTCGCGGGGCAGGGCCAGCAGCGCCAGCGCCTTCTCATGGTCGATCGATTCGGGCGTCCAGCCCTTGGGCAGGCTCGAGCGCTTGGCTTCCTTGCCTTCGCCGCGCTGGATATAGGGACCGAACCGGCCGCTCCTCAGCGTGATTTCCTCGGCGGTGTAGGGATCCTTGCCGAGCAGCTTGACGCCGTCCTCGCCATTGCCGTTCTCGCCATTGGGGTTGGCGGCGTCGCCGAGCTGGCGGGTGTAGGAGCATTCGGGATAGTTCGAGCAGCCGACGAAGGCGCCGAACTTACCGAGCTTCAGCGAGAGGTTTCCTGAACCGCATTTCGGGCAGATGCGCGGATTGGAACCGTCCTCGCGCTCCGGGAACACCAGCGGCGCGAGCTCTTCGTTGAGCGCGTCGAGCACATCGGCGACACGCAGTTCCTTGATGTCGTCGACGGCGCCGGAGAAATCCTTCCAGAAGTCGCGCAGAACGTCCTTCCAGGCGAGCTTGCCGTCGGAAATCTCGTCGAGCTTCTCTTCGAGCGAAGCGGTGAAGTCATATTCGACATAGCGCTCGAAGAAGCTTTCGAGGAAGGCAGAGAGCAGCCGGCCCTTAGCCTGCGGCACCAGCCTGCGCCGGTCGATGGTGACGTAATCGCGGTCCTCGAGCGTCTTCAGGATCGCCGTGTAGGTCGACGGCCGACCGATGCCAAGCTCCTCCAGCTTCTTGATCAGCGAGGCTTCCGAATAACGCGGCGGCGGCTCGGTGGTGTGCTGGGTGGCGTTGATCGCCTGACGGGCAAGCTGCTCGCCAGCGCGGATTTCGGGCAAGCGGCGATTTTCCTCGTCCTCCGCGTCCTCGTCCTTCTGGTCGGTATAGGCGGCGATGAAGCCGTCGAAGCGGATGACCGAGCCGATCGCGCGCAACTCGGCGGCGCGGGCTCCGTTGACCGCCTCGATCTCGACAGTGGTGCGCTCGATCTCGGCCGGCTGCATCTGGCTGGCGATGGCGCGCTTCCAGATCAGCTCGTAGAGCCGGGCCTGGTCGGCGTCGAGATATTGCCGAACGGAAGCCGGCGTGCGCTTGAAATCGGTCGGGCGGATCGCCTCGTGCGCTTCCTGGGCGTTCTTGGCCTTGGCGGTGTAGAAACGCGGCTTCTCCGGCAGGTATTTCGCGCCGAACTCGCTGACGATGGCGCTGCGGGCGGCATCGATGGCCTCCGGCGCCATCTGCACGCCGTCGGTTCGCATATAGGTGATGAGGCCGGCGGTCTCGCCGCCGACATCCATGCCTTCATAGAGTTTCTGCGCCACCTGCATGGTGCGGGTGGCCGAGAAGCCGAGCCCGGACGATGCTGCCTGCTGCAGCGTCGAGGTGGTGAAGGGCGGGCCGGGATTGCGCTTGGTGGGCTTGGCTTCGACCGACAAGGCCTTGTAGGTCGCGCCTTCCAGCATCGCCTTGATGTCGTCGGCCTGCGCCTTGTTGCCGATGTCGAGCTTCTGCAGCTTCTTGCCGGCGAAGGCGGTCAGCCGAGCTTCGAAGCTATCGTTGCGCGGCGTGTTGAGGATGGCGGCGATCTGCCAGTATTCCTCGCGGATGAAGCGCTCGATCTCGGATTCGCGGTCGCAGACGAGGCGCAGCGCCACCGACTGCACTCGGCCGGCGGAGCGGGCGCCCGGCAGCTTGCGCCACAGCACCGGCGACAACGTGAAGCCGACGAGATAGTCGAGCGCGCGGCGGGCGAGATAGGCTTCGACCAGCGGGGCGTCGATCTGGCGCGGATTGGCCATCGCTTCCAGCACCGAGGTCTTGGTGATGGCGTTGAAGACGACGCGGCTGACCGGCTTGTCCTTCAGCGCGCGCTTCTGCTTCAGGACTTCCAGCACGTGCCAGGAAATCGCCTCGCCTTCGCGATCGGGGTCGGTGGCGAGAATCAGGCCGTCGGCGTCCTTGACCGCCTTGGCGATGTCGGCGAGGCGCTTGCCCGAGGCGGTGTCGACCGACCAGGACATAGCAAAATCCTCGTCCGGGCGCACCGAACCGTCCTTGGCCGGCAGATCGCGGACATGGCCGAACGAGGCCAGGACCTTATAGTTCTTGCCGAGATATTTGTTGATTGTCTTCGCCTTGGCCGGCGATTCAACGACGACGACGTCCATGAGGTCTCTTTAATCAGTTTGTGAGGTAGCGGAATAACTCCGCGACGCACGACGAAATCCCACTCTTTTCGTCGCTCACATGGCCGCGCTTTTGCAATCGGTCAAGGGGAGGTGGGCAATTTGGGAAGCAGCCGTCGGCGATACACTCTTAGAGTGTATGGCAAAGATCACATTTTTTGGGATGGAGACGTCCGAGCGGACGACCGGCTGCCGGATCGAGGAACCCGACAGCCAAAGCACAGGCGCGGGCTCAGTCGGCCTTGACGACATGCCAGGCGCCGGCGACGCCTTCGCCGGTCATGTCGCCGGCCTTCTTGTCCTTGACGAAGGTGTAGACCGGCTTGCCGTCATAGGCCCACATCTTGGAGCCGTCGGTGCGGTCGACGACCGTCCATTCGTCATCGGCCTTGGCGCCGGCCTCAGCCTTCAGCGGCGGCCAGTTGGCGGCGCATTTGTCGTAGCAGTTGGACTTGCCCTTCTCGTCCTTGTCGAAGGTGTAGAGGGTCATGCCCTTGGTATCAGTGTAGATCTTGGTGCCGCCGACTTCGGCTTCCTTCCAGGCCTCGGCGGCATGGGACGCGGCGGTGCCGAGCAGAAGCGCGGCAAACCCGAGTGCAATCGCTTTCATGATAAATCTCCCTGAGAACAAGCGCGCGGCAATCGCGCGCTCATCCGAACAACGCATTGGCGCGGCCGTTTCTTCCTTGGCGAAGCGGCGACGTGCCACACAATGGTGATTGGCGAAGCGCCATCCGCGTCGCTATATCGTCGCCAGCAGAAGCAGGGCGGACGAAATGGCATTGGATATCGGCTATGTCAGCGCGGTCGGGGCAGGGGCGATCTCGTTCCTGTCGCCTTGCGTGCTGCCGCTGGTGCCGCCCTATCTGTGCTACATGGCCGGCGTTTCGGTCGACGATTTCCGCGGCAATCAGGGCGTGACGGCAAAGGAAGGCGCGCGCGGCGCGCTGCTCTATGCGTCCCTGGCCTTCGTGCTCGGTTTTTCAACCGTCTTCGTCGCTCTCGGCGCCGGCGCCTCGACCATCGGCCGGCTGCTGCGCGTCTGGCAGGAACCGCTGGCGATGGGGGCGGGCGTGCTGATCATCATCATGGGCCTCAACTTCCTCGGCATCCTGCGCATTCCGCTCCTGTCGCGCGAGGCGCGCTTCCAGTCGCAGGGCAAGCCCGCCGGCATGATCGCCGCCTATGTCATGGGGCTCGCCTTCGCTTTCGGCTGGACACCCTGCATCGGCCCGGTGCTGGGGCCGATCCTGACTTTGGCCGGCGGGCGCGAGACGGTGGGCGAGGGCGCGCTGCTGCTTGCCGCCTATTCGCTCGGCCTCGGCATCCCGTTCCTGATCGCGGCGCTGTTTTCCGGCGCCTTCATGCGCTTCCTCGGCAAATTCCGCGTCCATCTCGGCCGCGTCGAAAAAGCGATCGGCGCGCTGCTGGTGGTCGCCGGCGTGTTCTTCCTCACCGGCGGCGTGCAGAGCGCGTCCTACTGGCTGCTGGAGAATTTTCCGGTGCTGGGACGCTTGGGGTAGTCGACGTTTTAGTACCGAATTTTCGATGGACAGAACAAAACAAGAACTATAAGATTTGTGGATGCTTATCACAAAGTCGTGGACGACCACGGGGAAGGCGCTACGAGATGGTTGGCATGCAGGACCAAGGTCATCGAAAAGCACGTGGTGCATTCTTCACGCCTACAGCGATTTCGCGCTATCTCGCCGACTGGGCGATCCGATCCGCTACCGACACCGTGCTCGAACCTAGTTGTGGCGAAGCCAGCTTTTTGCTGGCCGCCGCACGGAGACTCGAGTCACTGCCAGACCGCCCCTTGTTCGCGTTCGACCAACTGCATGGGGTCGAGATCCACAGGGAGTCCGCCAACGCCGCGCAGGAACTACTCAAAGCGGACGGTTACTCTGCTAAGATTGAAATATCTGATTTCTTTGAGTATTCTTCGAATGAGAGGTACTCTGCGGTCGTCGGCAATCCGCCCTTTGTCAGGTATCAGAATTTCTCGGGCGTAGCGCGTACTCGCAGCCTCGAGGCGGCTTTGGCTCAAGGTGTCAGGCTTTCTGGGCTCGCAAGCTCGTGGGCGGCATTCGTGGTCAAGGCGGCTTACCACGTTGCGCTCGACGGGCGTCTAGCGCTCGTTCTACCGGCCGAATTGCTCAGTGTAGGCTATGCTGCCGAGGTTCGCCGGTTCTTGCTCTCACGCTTCTCGCGTGTCCGACTCATAATGTTCGAGGAGCGAGTGTTCCCCGAAGTGCTTGAGGAAGTCGTGCTTTTGCTCGCGGAGGGCTCGGGGGGCGCTCAGAGCTTCGAGGTCTATCAGACTAAAGACGCGCAATCGCTGCAGGCTGTTGAACTCGCGGCGTGGACGAAGCACGTTCCAGGCAAAGATGAGAAGTGGACACCCGCTCTCCTCGCTCATAGCGCATTCGCCACATATCGTGATCTTGCTACCACTTCATTCGAGGATATGAGCCTTTGGGGCGGCGCCTATCTTGGCGCGGTCACCGGAAACAATTCGTTTTTCTCACTGACCGCCGATCAGGCTAGCAAGCTTGGGCTAGCCGAGAGCGACCTTGTCCGTATCTCGCCTCCCGGCTCGCGCCACATGCGAGGGTTGGCGCTCACCGAGACAGCATGGAAGCAACTCGCCCGTGAGGGCGGACGCTGTTATCTGTTACGGCCCCAAAATGCCCCTTCCTCTGCAGCGCGTCGTTATATCAATAAGGGTGAGAAGGACGGTGTAGCGTCAGCATATAAGTGCCGTGTTCGCTCGCCATGGTGGCGGGTGCCGTTGGTCGAGATACCCGACCTCTTCCTGACCTATATGAACCACGATCGGCCAAGGCTGGTCACAAATGGCGTTCGGGCGCACATTCTCAATTCAATCTACGGAGTTCGTCTCGCCGACGTTCGCAGGAATATCGGACGCGATCTTCTTCCTGTTGCGAGTCTCAACAGTGTCACGTTGCTTGGTGCCGAGATTGTCGGCCGCGCATACGGTGGTGGACTGCTCAAAATGGAACCACGTGAGGCCGACAAACTGCCTCTTCCATCTTTCGCCAAAATCCAAGCAGTTGAAGGAGAACTGCGGAACGTGAAACCACAGCTTACGCAGGCCCTTCGCCAGGGGGACTTATCGGCAGCAGTGGAAAAGGTTGATTCAATATTGTTGGCTGATGTGCCGGAAGCTGATCTAAAGGTCCTGAGAGTCGCTCGAGAGATGTTATTCGAACGTAGAAGGGCAAGGGGCAAGAGTGGCGAGAGTAGACGATCTCCTTGAAGCCGCATTGAAAGGAATAGGCGATAAGCCTTCTGACACTGCAGCAGCGGATATTAAGAAAAGGTACAGCGAAATGGTGTCGGCCGCGGCTGCGGTCGCTATCGCGGATGAGCTGCGATACCGCGGGCTGAAGGAGGCTCGTCCAGCTCCGCCAGGTGTCCTTGACACTTCGGGCGCAGAGCGCCGTATGAGTGGCGGTATCGGTGCGAAGAAGGTGGACGTGACATGGGCTACTGAAGAGAGTGGTTTGCTTCTTGGCATTTCGATAAAGTCGATTAACTTCCGGGACAAGCGCAGTAAGAACTTCCAAAAGAATCTAACCAATCGCCGTGGTGACATGCTCTTCGAAGCGGTGACACTCCATCGGCGGTTTCCTTACGCTGTTCTTGGCGGCTTCTTTTTCCTGGACGCCGGTGCGGAGACCGACTCAACAGGTAAGCGCAGGTCGACATTCATCAACACCCATGCACGATTAGGTCTGTTTACAGGGCGCAATGATCCGGGCGGCCGCGATGAGCAGTATGAACATCTCTACGTCCTGTTGCTGGATGCGTCAGCTAGTCATGCGAAATACCGAATGTACTGCGTAGGTGATTGCGACAATGAGGTGACCGTGGAGAGCGCGCTGGAAGACCTGCTCAAGGCCACTGCCGTTCGAAACCCTGACTTCTACGAATACTACAATGGCATTCTTAGGTCTGCTTCCTAGTTGTTAACTTCATAACCTACTCGCTTAGAGGTGGTCCGAAGCGGCACAACGACTCCGTCGGATCCTAGGTACCTATCTGGATTTGGTTGCGAAAGGTATCGGAAGCTCGGACTGCGGAGCTCGCTGATTAAGAGTCAGTCGCTCTGCCGTCTCATTAAGAGTCAGGCGCGCAATCGTCTCACCGGAATTTAACCGCATTGGTGCAGCATCACGCCGCTGCTAGCATGCATCGGTTCAAACGCTTTCATACGGTTGCCACTCCATGAGCCAGAGATCCTGCCTGTCCGTCATCCTCGCCGCCGGCGAGGGCACGCGCATGAAAAGCGCCATGCCGAAGGTGCTGCACGCCATCGCCGGCCTGCCGATGGTGGCTCATGTGGTCAAAGCCGCCGAGTCGGCGGGCGCGACATGCGTGGCGCTCGTGATCGGCCACGGTGCTGAGGAGATGCGCAAGGCAGCGCAGAAATTCGCGCCAAAGGCGGAAATTTTCGTGCAGGAGAAGCGGCTCGGCACCGCGCATGCCGTGCTTGCCGCTCGCAAAGCGATATCAAAGGGTTACGACGATATTCTCGTCATGTTTGGCGACACGCCTTTGATCGACGCGCAAGCGTTGGCCGCCGCGCGGCAGAAGCTGGCGGAGGGTGCCGCGGTCGCCGTCATCGGCTTTCGCCCGCCAAGCCCGACCGGTTACGGCCGGTTGATCGAGAAAGGTGGCCAGCTTGTCGCCATCCGCGAGGAAAAGGACTGCTCCGAGGCGGAGAAGGCAATCGGCTTCTGCAATGCCGGAATGATGGCAGTGGCCGGCAAGCATGCGCTGGAACTGCTCGATCAGGTCGGCAACAAGAACGCCAAGGGCGAGTTCTATCTGACCGACATCGTCGAGATCGCCGGCGCGAAAGGGCTCAAGGTCGTGGCCACCGAAGCGAGTTTCGAGAGCGCGCTCGGCATCAACAACCGGGCCGAGCTCGCCGAGGCGGAATCGATCTGGCAGGCGCGCCGGCGGCGCGAGGCGATGCTGTCCGGCGTGACGCTGATCGCGCCCGAGACCGTCTATTTCTCGCACGACACCGAGATCGGCGCCGACACGATCGTCGAGCCGAATGTCTGGTTCGGGCCGGGCGTCAAAATCGCGTCAGGCGCCAAAATCCACGCCTTCAGCCATGTCGAGGGCGCGACGATCGCCTCGAACTGCGATGTCGGGCCGTTCGCGCGGCTGCGGCCGGGCGCCGATCTGAGAGAGAAGGCCAAGGTCGGCAATTTCTGCGAGGTCAAGCAGGCGACGATCGAGGAAGGCGCCAAGGTCAACCACCTCACCTATATCGGCGACGCGCGCGTCGGCGCCGGGGCCAATATCGGCGCCGGCACCATCACCTGCAATTATGACGGCTACTCGAAGTTCTTCACCGATATCGGCGAAGGCGCCTTTGTCGGCTCGAATTCCTCGCTGGTGGCGCCGGTCGCGATCGGCAAGGGTGGATACATCGCTTCGGGCAGCGTGATCACCGAAAGCGTGCCGGATGACGCGCTGGCCTTCGGGCGCGCCCGCCAGAAGACCATCCCCGGCAAGGGCAAGGAGTTGCGCGAGCGCTTTGCCTCGGCTGCCGCGGCGAAGAAGAAAGCCGCGGAATGACCTTCAGCGCTTCCTTGCGGAGGCAGTTGCAGCTCGATCAGATATGAACGAGTGGAAACCAGGGCCCTGAAAACGCGAGCGGTTCAGGTAACCGGATTGCAAGCGCAGTCTGGCATTGTGCATGGGCAAAGAACTGTTCCGCTGACACGGAACGAAACGCAAAGTGACTTTCGCGGCAGGCCGGCAATCCTTAGATAACGCCGGGTTTTCCGCTGGGAATCGAGGGTTGTCGCATGTGCGGTATCGTTGGAATCGTCGGCCGAAGCCAAGTCGCGCCGCTCATCGTCGATGCGCTGAAGCGGCTTGAATATCGCGGCTACGATTCGGCTGGCGTCGCCACCATCGAGAAGGGCGAGCTCGGTCGCCGCCGCGCCGAAGGCAAGCTCATCAACCTCGAACGCCGGCTGAAGGACGAGCCGCTCGACGGCACGATCGGCATCGGCCACACACGTTGGGCAACGCATGGCGTGCCCAACGAGACCAACGCGCATCCGCATTTTTCCAACGGCGTCGCCCTCGTCCACAACGGCATCATCGAGAATTTCGCCGAACTGCGCGACGAGCTCACCCGCGACGGCTACTCTTTCGCCTCGCAGACCGACACCGAGGTCGTCGCGCATCTGGTGGCGCGCGAGCTCACCAAAGGGCTGAAGCCGGTGGAAGCCGCGCATGCGGCGCTGAAGCGGCTTTCGGGCGCTTTCGCCTTGGCCATCATGTTCAAGGGCGACGAGGATCTGATCGTCGGCGCCCGCAACGGTCCGCCTCTGGCCGTCGGCCATGGCGAGGGCGAGATGTTTTTGGGCTCCGACGCGATCGCGCTGGCGCCCTTCACCAACTCCATCACCTATCTCGAGGACGGCGACTGGGCTGTCGTGCGCCGCAACAGCGTCGCGATCTACGACATCGACGGCAACAAGGTCGACCGCAAGCGCCAGCAGTCGCTGTCGACCAGCTTCATGGTCGACAAGGGCAACCGCCGGCATTTCATGGAAAAGGAAATCCACGAGCAGCCGGAGGTGATCTCGCACACGCTGGCGCATTACGTGGATTTCGTCTCGGGCGTGTCGAAACCGCTCGACCTGCCGTTCGACTTCGCCAGGATCGGCCGGCTGGCGCTGTCGGCCTGTGGCACCGCCTATCTCGCCGGGCTGATCTCGAAATACTGGTTCGAGCGCTATGCGCGGCTTCCCGTCGACATCGATGTCGCCTCCGAGTTCCGCTATCGCGAGATGCCGCTGTCGGCCAACGACGCGGCCTTCTTCATCTCGCAGTCGGGCGAGACGGCCGACACGCTGGCCTCGCTGCGCTATTGCCGCCAGGCCGGCATGAAGATCGGTGCCGTGGTCAACGTGCGCGAATCGACCATGGCCCGCGAATCCGACGTCGTGCTGCCGACATTGGCTGGACCCGAGATCGGCGTCGCTTCGACCAAGGCTTTCACCTGCCAGCTTTCGGTGCTGGCCGCGCTTGCCGTCCGCGCGGGCGTCGCGCGTGGCACCATCTCGCGCGACGAGGAAAAGCAGCTGGTGCGCGAGCTTTCCGAAGCGCCGCGCTTCGCCACCCAGGTGCTGAAGCTGGACGAGCAGATCGAACGCATCTCGCGCGAGCTGTCGCGCTACAAGGACGTGCTCTATCTCGGCCGCGACACGAACTTCCCGCTGGCCATGGAAGGCGCGCTGAAGCTCAAGGAGATTTCCTACATCCACGCCGAGGGCTATGCGGCCGGCGAGCTGAAGCACGGGCCGATCGCGCTGATCGACGAGAACATGCCGGTGATCGTGATCGCGCCGCATGATCGCATCTTCGAAAAGACCGTCTCGAACATGCAGGAAGTGGCGGCGCGCGGCGGCAAGATCATCCTGATCACCGACAAAAAGGGCGCCGCCCATGCCGGCATCAAGACGATGGAAACCATCATCCTGCCCGAGGTGCCGGAGATCATCTCGCCGATCATCTACGCGTTGCCGATCCAGATGCTGGCCTATTTCACGGCGGTGTTCATGGGCACGGACGTCGACCAGCCGCGCAATCTCGCGAAATCGGTGACGGTGGAATAGCGCCACTCTTTCGTCATCCACGGGCGGAGCAGGAGCGAAGCTCCTGCGGAGACCCGAGGATGACGAAGGGAGGGATGTTTCGGCTAATCCCGAACGGAAGAAGCTTCCGTCTGGAACGCGAAGAGCCGCGATCTTGCAGTTCGCTTTGTATCATAACATGATACATTTCGTGGGAGAGGGCACTTGCCCTAACCCTTTGAGGATACTGAGCTATGCTCAAGTTCGCACGCCCGATCCACCCCGGAGAATTCTTGCGCGAAGAGTATCTTGTGCCGCTCGGCATGAGTGCCGGCGTGCTTGCGAAGAAGCTCAATCTTCCGCGCACCCGGATCGAGCGCATCGTCAAGGAAGAGGTTGGCCTTACTCCGGATACGGCGCTTCGCCACGCCAGGTTCTTCAACACCACGCCCGGGTTCTGGATGAACTTCCAGAAGGCCTTCGAGTTGGAGACCGAAGCGCGCAAAATAGCGTCGGAACTCGAGAAGATCGTGCCGCTGGATACAGCGGCATGACGATCGCTCTTTAAAAACTTCGCAGTTCCAAACCGGCTCGCGGTTCACTAATCTCGGCGCTGCAACCCTGCGCCGCGGTGAACCCATGTCCGACGCCCTGAAGACCTCTGGCATGACCCGGCTGAGGAACTATTTCCTGACCGGCTTCATCGTCTGCGCGCCGCTGGCGATCACGGCCTATATCGCCTGGTCACTCATCGGCTGGGTCGATTCCTGGGTGAAGCCCTACATCCCGGTCCGCTACAACCCCGATACCTATCTGCCGTTTCCTGTGCCCGGCTTCGGGCTGATCGTGGCGCTGATAATGATCACGGTGATCGGCTTCCTGACGGCCAACATCGTCGGCCGCGCCATCGTCAATTTCGGCGAGCGGCTGCTTGGCCGCATGCCGCTGGTGCGCGGCATCTATGGCTCGCTGAAGCAGATTTTCGAGACCGTGCTGTCGAACAAGGGCGATATGTTCCGCCAGGTCGGGCTGGTCGAATATCCGCGCAAGGGCGTCTGGTCGCTGGTCTTCGTCGCCAGCGAGAAGGAAACCGAGATCAACCAGAAGCTCGATCAGGAAGGCGATCCGCTGATTGCGGTCTTCATGCCCTGCACGCCCAATCCGACCACCGGCTTCCTGATGTATGTCCGTAAATCCGAGATCGTGCTGCTCGACATGTCGATCGAGGACGGCGCCAAGCTGATCGTATCGGCCGGCATGGTGGCGCCGGAGGTCAAGGCCAAGCTGGTGACGCTGAACGGCGAACCGATCGAAGGGGCTTTGGCCAACCCGGCGCTTGGCGCTCAACCGGCGCGCAGCAGCCGTACCGCCTCGTCGCGGCCGAACAGGTAGAGCAACAGCCGCAGCGCTTCGCCGCGTTCGGACTGCAGTTCCGGGTCGCGCGACAGGATCAGCCGCGCATCGTCGCGCGCAGCTTCCAGCAGGTCGGCATGGAACTCGAGGCGCGCCACCTGGAAGCCGGGCGTGCCGGATTGGCGGGTGCCCAGCAATTCGCCTTCGCCGCGGAGCTTGAGATCCTCCTCGGCGATCTTGAAGCCGTCCTCGGTCTCGCGCATCACCGACAGCCGGCGTTTCGCCGTCTCGCCGAGCGGCTCCTTGTAGAGCAGCACGCAGGATGAGGGTTTGTCGCCGCGCCCGACACGGCCGCGCAACTGGTGCAACTGCGCAAGGCCGAAGCGTTCGGCATGCTCGATGACCATGATCGTGGCATCCGGCACGTCGACACCGACTTCGATGACAGTGGTGGCGATCAGGATGCGCGTCTCGCCCTGCTTGAAGGCGCGCATCGCCTCGTCTTTCTCCGCACCTTTCATGCGGCCGTGCACCAGGCCAATCCGGTCGCCGAACAGCGGCTTCAGCGAAGCAAAGCGATCCTCCGCCGACATCAGCTTGATTTCCTCGGATTCCTCGACCAGCGGGCAGATCCAATAGATTTTTTGGCCATCGGCGACGGCATCAAGCATGCGGCCCACCAGTTCGTCCAGCCGCTCCATCGGCAAGGTCACGGTGCGGATCGGCTGCCGGCCGGCCGGCTTCTCCGTGAGTTTCGAGACATCCATGTCGCCGAAGGCGGTCAGCACCAGCGTGCGCGGGATGGGCGTGGCCGTCATAACCAACATGTCGGGTGCGTCGCCCTTGGCGGTGATGGCGAGCCGCTGGTGGACGCCGAAGCGATGCTGCTCGTCGACGACGGCAAGCACCAGGTCGTGGAACGTCACGCTTTCCTGGAACAGCGCATGCGTGCCGACGACGATGTCGATTTCGCCGTTGGCAAGGCCTTCGAGCGTCTCCGTACGCTCGCGGCCTTTTTCACGGCCGGTCAGGATGGCAAGGCGCAGGCCGACCTTTTCCGCCAGCGGCGCGATGGTCGCCAGATGCTGGCGCGCCAGGATTTCGGTCGGCGCCATCAGCGCCGCCTGGCCGCCGGCCTCGACCGCACGCGCCATGGCAAGCAGCGCCACCACCGTCTTGCCGGAACCGACATCGCCCTGCAGCAGGCGCAGCATGCGTTCGGGATCGGCGAGATCGGCGTTGATCTCGCCGAGCGCGAATTCCTGGCTGTGCGTCAGCTTGTAGGGCAGGGCAGCGCGCAGTTTCTCGACGATGCTGCCGTCGCCGGTGAGCGGTCGGCCCGACAGGCGGCGGATTCTTGCCCGCACCAGCCCCAGCGACACCTGGCCGGCCAGCAACTCGTCATAGGCAAGGCGCCGCCATGCGGGGCCTTCGACAGCGACGTCGATCGGGTCCGCCGGATGATGGACACGGGCAAGCGCGTCGCCGAAGGGCGCGAACGTGTGGCGCCGCATGAAGGCGTCGTCCTGCCACTCCGGCAGTTTCGGCAGACGGCCGAGCGCCTGGCCGATGGCACGGCTCAACACCTTGGCCGAGAGGCCGGCGGTGAGCGGATAGACGGGCTCGACCAATGGCAGGCCGTCGGCTTCGCTCGCCAGCACGATATGATCGGGATGGACCATGCTCGGGCGGCCGTTGAACCACTCCATGCGGCCGGAAATCACCACGCGCCCGCCTTCCGGCAACTGTTTCTGAAGATAGGCTGCATGAGCGTGGAAGAAGGTCAGCGCGACCTCGCCGGTGTCGTCATGGGCATAGACCCGGTACGGGACCGACCTGTTGCCGCGCGGCGGCGGTTGATGGCGGTCGACCCGCACTTCGAGCGTGACGATCTGGCCCTCGGCCGACAGCGCGATGCCGGGCCGGTTGCGGCGGTCGATCACCGTGTTGGGCAGCACGAACAAAAGGTCGGCGGCGCGCGCGGCGCGATCGCCGAGATCGGCCGGCACGACGCGCTCGATCAGCAAGCCGACCTTCGGGCCGACGCCGGCAAGCGAGGTGATCGGAACGAACAGCGGATCGAGGATGGTGGGACGCATCCTGTCAGCTTATGTCGCGACGGCGGCAGCGCAAAGGCTGACACCGCTCTCTATCCACGCTATATGCGCCGCTTTGGACAGGGATGCGGCGACATGACCGGAACACAGCGATCAAGCGAGGGGCTGGACGCGCGCCGCCGCAAGCTTCTGTTCCGCTCCTGGCATCGCGGCATGCGTGAGATGGACCTGATCCTCGGTTCCTTCGCCGACGCCGAGATCGACGCCTTGACCGGCGAGGAAATCGACCAATATGAGAGGCTTCTCGAAATTCCCGACACTGAATTCCTGCCGATGGTCACCGGTGAACGCCCGGTTCCGCCCGATATCGACTGCGCGGTCCTGCGGAAGATTCTGGCGTCGCGCCGGACCATGACATTTTGAAAAACGCATATTCATGAGCCTCATTCCTTCCATCGGCCTACCCAAAGGCCGCGCCGGCCAGTTCATCGTCGACGGCGTCGCCGACGGCTACGAAGCCTTCGCCCTGGTGCAGACGGCGCAGGAGATCGCACCCGACAAGCCGGTGCTGTTCGTCGCGCGCGACGGCCAGCGGCTGCCGACCATCATCGAGGCGCTCGCCTTTGCCGCGCCCGGCCTGCCGGTGCGGGAACTGCCGGCATGGGACTGCCTGCCTTACGATCGCGTTTCGCCAGGCGCAGACGCCGCGGCGCGGCGGCTCGACGCGCTTTCGGCCATGATCGCGCTGGCCAGGAAACCGCACCGCGCCGTGATCCTCACCACCGCCAATGCGCTGTTGCAGCGCATCCCGCCGGCCGAACTGATCGAGGCGCAGACTTTCCACGCTAGGCCCGGCAACCAGATCGACATGAACGCGCTGATCGCGCGGCTGGAGATCTCCGGCTTCGAGCGCGTGCCGACGGTGCGCGGGCTCGGCGAGTTCGCGGTGCGCGGCGGTATCCTCGATCTTTTCGCGCCGGGCTGGAGCGAGGCGCTTCGGCTCGACTTCTTCGGCGACACGCTGGAATCGATCCGCGTCTTCGACGTCGCGACCCAGCGCACCACCGGGCAGCGCAAATCGATGTCGCTGCAGGCGATGAGCGAAGTGGCGCTGACGCAGGAGACGATCAGCCGCTTCCGCCGCTCCTATATCGAGGCTTTCGGCGCGCCCTCGCGCGACGACGCGCTCTATGCCGCTGTCAGCGAAGGCCGGCGCTTCGCCGGTATGGAGCACTGGCTGCCGTTCTTCTACGAGCGGCTGGAGACGGTGTTCGACTATCTGCCCGATGCACCCGTTGTCTTCGATCATCTGGCGCATGAGGCGCTGGCCGAGCGCCACACGCTGATCGTCGATCACTACGAAGCGCGGCGAAAGCAGGCCGACAGCGCGCTCAAGGATGCCGTGCCCTACAAGCCGGTGGCGCCGGACCTGCTCTATCTCTCGCCCGATAACCTGAAGGCCTCGCTCGGACCGCGCGAGGACATCGACTTCACCGTCTTCGACGCGCCCGATGTCGGCGGCAAGAAGGTCTTCCATGGCGGCTCGCGGCACGGCCGCAGCTTCGCCGAAGAGCGCGCCGACCCCAACATCAACGTCTTCGACGTCGTCGTGAAGCACATTGCCGACGAGCGCGCCGCGCGCCGTCGCGTGATCGTCGCCGGCTGGACGGAAGGCTCGCTCGATCGCCTCGGCCAGATTCTCGTCGAACATCATCTTGGCAATCTGAAGCCGGTCGCGACGCTTGCCGAGGTTGAAAAGCTCGAGCCGGGGCAGGCGGGTCTCGCCGTGCTGCCGCTCGAATCCGGTTTCGAGACCGACGACATGGTGGTCGTCGCCGAGCAGGACATCCTCGGCGACAGGCTGATCCGGCGTTCGAAACGCAAGAAGAAGGCTTCCGATTTTATCGCCGAAGCCTCGTCGCTGTCTTCCGGCGACATCGTCGTCCACGCCGACCACGGCATTGGCCGTTTCATCGGCCTGCGCACCATCGAGGCGGTCGGCTCGCCGCATGATTGTCTCGAAATCCACTATGCCGGTGACGACCGGCTGTTCCTGCCGGTCGAAAACATCGAGCTGCTTTCACGATACGGCTCGGATTCGGCCGAAGCACCGCTCGACAAGCTCGGCGGCGGCGCCTGGCAGGCGCGCAAGGCGCGGCTCAAGCGGCGCCTGCTCGACATGGCCGGACAATTGATCCGCATTGCCGCCGAGCGGCAGATGCGTTCCGCGCCGACCATGATTCCGGCTGAAGGCCTGTACGGCGAGTTCGCGGCGCGGTTCCCTTACGAGGAAACCGACGACCAGCAGACGGCAATCGATTCCGTCATGGACGATCTCGGCGCCGGCAAGCCGATGGACCGGCTGGTGTGCGGCGACGTCGGTTTCGGCAAGACGGAAGTGGCGCTGCGCGCCGCCTTCATCGCGGCGATGGAAGGTTTCCAGGTGGCGGTGGTGGTGCCGACGACCTTGCTGTCGCGCCAGCATTTCAAGACTTTCTCGCAGCGCTTTTCCGGCCTGCCGATCCGCATCGCGCAGGCGTCACGCCTGGTCGGTTCCAAGGAATTGGCCGAGACCAAGAAGGGGATCGCAGAGGGCACGGTCGATATCGTCGTCGGCACGCATGCGCTGCTCGGCAGCTCTATCTCGTTCAAGAATCTCGGGCTGCTGATCATTGACGAGGAGCAGCATTTCGGCGTCAAGCACAAGGAGCGGCTGAAGGATCTCAAGTCCGACGTGCACGTGCTGACGCTGTCGGCGACGCCGATCCCGCGCACGCTGCAACTGGCGCTGACCGGCGTGCGCGAGCTGTCGCTGATCGCTACGCCGCCGGTCGACCGCATGGCGGTGCGCACCTTCATCTCACCCTTCGATCCGCTGGTCATCCGCGAGACGCTGCTGCGCGAGCGCTATCGCGGCGGCCAATCCTTCTATGTCGTGCCGCGCATCAGTGACCTGGCTGAAATCCATGATTTCCTTCGGGAATCCGTGCCGGAGCTGAAGGTGGCGGTGGCGCATGGCCAGATGCCGCCGGGCGAGCTCGACGACATCATGAACGCCTTCTACGACGGCCAGTACGATGTGCTCCTGTCGACGACCATCGTCGAATCCGGCCTCGACATCCCGACCGCAAACACGCTGATCATCCATCGCGCCGACATGTTCGGCTTGGCGCAGCTCTATCAGCTGCGCGGCCGCGTCGGCCGTTCCAAGGTGCGCGCCTATGCGCTGTTCACGCTGCCGGCCAACCGCAAGCTCACCGATACGGCCGAGCGCCGGCTGAAGGTGCTGCAGTCGCTCGACACGCTCGGCGCCGGCTTCCAGCTCGCCAGCCACGACCTCGACATCCGCGGCGCCGGCAATCTTCTGGGCGAAGAGCAGTCCGGCCATATCAAGGAGGTCGGCTTCGAGCTCTACCAGCAGATGCTGGAAGAGGCGGTGGCCGAGGTGAAGGACACGGGCGAAGCGCAGGACGGCGGCTGGTCGCCGCAGATCGCGGTCGGCACGGCGGTGATGATCCCGGAAAGCTATGTGCCGGACCTGCAGCTCAGGATGGCGCTCTATCGCCGGCTTGGCGATCTCGAAACCACCGAGGAGATAGACGGCTTCGGCGCCGAGCTGATCGACCGCTTCGGGCCGCTGCCCGAGGAAGTGACGCATCTGCTGAAGATCGTCTTCATCAAGGCGCTCTGCCGCAAGGCCAATGTCGAGAAGCTCGACGCCGGTCCCAAGGGCATCGTCATTCATTTCCGCAAGCGCGAGTTCCCCAATCCGGTCGGGCTGGTCAAGTTCATCGGCGAGCAGGGCTCGCTGGCCAAGATCAGGGCCGACCACAGCGTCGTCTTCATGCGCGATTGGCCGAACGCCGAGAAGCGCCTGGCGGGCTCGGCGGTGGTGATGACGCAACTGGCCCGGCTCGTCGACAAGGCCGCGTAGGCACTTGAACGGGCCTGCGGGCCTGTTGCGGCGGCCGGTGCGCCTTGCAACGAAATAGTAACCCACCTGCAAAGGTCGTGCGCACTTTCGGGACGTGCGACGATTAGGACCATTGCAGTATTTGTACCCGGGCGTTTCAATCGGCGGCGCTAATCATCGCAGTAGGGGCTGCTCATGAACCCGCAAACCTTCGATGAATACTGGCTCGGCTACCTCGCCGGCCATTCAAAACCTTCAACCCGCTTTATTCATTACCTCGGCCTTTTCTTCGCGCCGATCGCCGGCGTCGCGGCCTCCTTCTTCGTGGTCTGGTGGGCCTTTCTGGTCATCATCCCATTCTTCTATCTTGCAGCTCTGTTCACCCACCCTTTGCTTGAGCACAACAGCAACAAGCCTTTCGCGGAACGGCCCTTGTGGAGTGCCATTGCGCTGCTTCGCATGCTGGCGCTCGATTTTACGGGCGGTCTTGGCGGCCAGCTGAAGCGCCTGAACGCGGCTGGCAGATAGGCATGGAAGCGGCGGTCGTCGGTGCCTGTTCGGCCGTGCTTTTGCTTGGGGCCGGATTTCACGTCTATTGGGGTTTGGGCGGCCGCACCGGCGCCAGCGTTTCACTGCCTCAACGCGAGGACGGCAGCCCGGCGGTGAAGGAGACGGCCGTCGGCGCCCTGGCTGTGGGCCTGGTTCTGGCGCTGGTCTTTCTGCTCGTTCTTGGATTCGCGGGCCTGATCCAACTGCCGGTGCCGCACTGGCTGCTGAAGACAGCAATTATCCTGTGGGCGGCGATATTCACGCTTCGGGCATTGAGCTGGTCGAGATATTTCGGGCTGTTCAAGCGGGTCAGGAACACGCGTTTCGCCAGATATGACAGCCTGCTCTATAGCCCATCATGTCTTTTGCTCGGGCTGGGCTTGTTCCTGCTCGCGCTGGCGGACACGGCATAGCGAGGCGGCGGAAGCATTCGCCACCACTGAAAAACCCGGCTAGAATAGGTAATCGGCTTCGTGTAAGGAGCCGCGACCTCGTATTGAGGCGGGAATGGCGGGCAAGCGCGCTCGCCGGTTTGTTTTGACGCAATTCCGACGGAAATTTCATATTTTTCCCGGAGTTGCTCCTAAAGGGCGTTTGGGTGCAGCGATGACGAAATGGTCGCCGAATTCATGGAGGGCAAAGCCGATCAAGCAGGTCCCGGCCTATCCGGATCCTGCCGCGCTCAAGGCCACGGAAGCCCAGCTTGCCACTTTCCCGCCGCTGGTTTTTGCCGGTGAGGCGCGCAAGCTGAAGAAGCAGCTGGCGGCGGTCGCGGCCGGCGAAGCGTTCCTGCTCCAGGGTGGTGATTGCGCGGAGAGCTTCGCGGAGCATGGCGCCGACAACATCCGCGACTTCTTCCGCGTTTTCCTGCAGATGTCGGTGGTGCTCACCTTCGCCGGCGCGCAGCCGGTGGTGAAGGTCGGCCGCGTCGCCGGCCAGTTCGCCAAGCCGCGTTCGTCCGACAACGAGACCAAGGCCGGCGTGACGCTGCCGAGCTATCGCGGCGATATCATCAACGGCATCGAGTTCGACGCCAAGTCGCGCATCCCGGATCCGGCGCGCCAGGAGATGGCCTACCGCCAGTCGGCCGCGACGCTCAACCTTCTGCGCGCTTTCGCGCAAGGCGGCTATGCGAGCCTGGAGAACGTGCATCGCTGGATGCTGGGCTTCGTCGCCGACAGCCCGCAAGGCGAGAAGTACGGCGCGCTCGCCAACCGCATCACCGAGACGATGGAATTCATGCGCGCGGTGGGCATCACCTCGGAAACCAACTTCGCGCTACGCGAGACCGATTTCTACACCAGCCACGAGGCGTTGTTGCTCGGCTACGAGGAGGCGCTGACGCGCGTCGATTCGACCTCCGGCGACTGGTACGCGACCTCGGGCCACATGATCTGGATCGGCGACCGCACCCGCCAGCCGGATCACGCGCATATCGAATATTGCCGCGGCATCAAGAATCCGCTCGGCCTGAAATGCGGGCCGTCGCTGACGCCGGACGGCCTCCTGGAACTGATCGACCTGCTCAATCCCGAGAACGAGCCGGGCCGCCTGACGCTGATCGCCCGCTTCGGTTCCGACAAGGTCGCCGAACATCTTCCGAAGCTGGTGCGTGCGGTGAAGAAGGAAGGCCGCAACGTCGTGTGGTCGTCCGACCCGATGCATGGCAACACGATCGAAGCGGCGGGCTACAAGACGCGGCCGTTCGACCGCATCCTCAAGGAGGTGCAGACCTTCTTCGAGGTGCACCGTGCCGAAGGCACGCATCCGGGGGGCATCCATGTGGAGATGACCGGCAAGAACGTCACCGAATGCACGGGCGGCGCCCGCGCCATCACGGCGGAAGAGCTGCAGGACCGCTATCACACCCATTGCGATCCGCGCCTCAACGCCGATCAGGCGATCGAGCTCGCCTTCCTCGTCTCGGACCTGCTCAAGAAGAGCCACCCGGTGCAGCACAAGCAGGCCGCCAGCGCCTGAACAGGGCTTGCAGGCCGGATCATCGAAGGCGCTGGCGCGAAGCCGGCGCCTTTTCAATTTGGCAATTGGTCAGCTCGATTCGATCTGAAATCATCCGGCTGCAGCGGCCGCTCATTCCGGGTCGGGCGGTCCGGCTGGATCGCCTGGAAGATCGGCTCGACCGGGCTTAACCACGACAAAGTCGATCGCCAGGGGCGACGCCTTGAGCGACCAGTCGAAAAGCACCGTCTTGACCGGCAGGCCGTCGGTCCAGGCCGCAAGTTGCGGGGAGAGCTTCCAGCCGTGCGGCCATACAAGCAGCATGCCCTGCTCCCGCAGCCGCTGGTCCGTGACCCAGGGGGCCAGGCGTCTGTCGAGGGTGGTGAAGATCGAAGGTTGGTCCGGGGCTTCCAGTCCGGCAAGCCTGGCCACGCTGTCGTCGCCGCCGACAATGCCCAGCGGCGCGGATACCGCCTCGTGCCAGATCGCATCGGCCGTCTGCGAGATCGACCGCGCCGGCCAGCACATTGGCTGCAGGCGGCCGAGGATGTTGCAGCTGGTCCAGCGCGTCACCGCATAGGCGCTCGACACGCCGACCACGCATAGCAGCGCCAACACTGCCAACCGGCGCAATTCTTTTTGTCCCAGCCGGTGGCCCAGGAGCGCGATCGCCAGCGCGCCGACGAGATTGTACATCGTCGCGCCCCAGGATTCGCCGGTGCCGGTAAACAGCGATGCGGCCATGATCAGGAGCGCCGGCCCCAGACCCATCCAAGCCAGGTAGACAACCGCGCGCCGTTCGGGAGGAGGGCAGGCCGACAAGGGTTCTTGCGCGGGCCCGGGCTGCCGTCGCAGCAGGCCGGAAATGGCGAGCACGACGGGAACAGCGGCGAGCCCGGCAAGCTGAACGCCGATATAGTAAAGCCGGGCGCGGTGGGCGATCACCCAGGCGTTGCGATGCTCGGCATAGGTCAGCGGCAGGAAGTCGAGGCGGACAAGCTCCATCGCCAGCGGCGCCACGACGCCAAGAAAAACCGCGAGGCCGAGCCACGGCCACGGGGTCGCGAGCCGGCTTCGGGCACGGGCGTCGTATAGAATCCAGATGCCGCCGAAGGCCAGCAGCAGAGCCGTCGAGAATTTGGCATAGAGCCCTATGCCGGCAACGAGGCCGAGGGCGAGCCACCAGCCCGGCCGTCCGTCGCGCGCCGAGCGCCACAGCAGCCACGAGATTGCGGCCCAGAAAGGCATCTGCGCGTAGTCATGGTTGAATTGCGGGGTGGGCCAGCCGAAAAAATAGATCGAGGGCATCAACAGCACGGCGGCGAGCGCGCGGGTCGAGCCCATGATGTCGCGCGCCAGCAGATAGACCAGGACGAAAGTCGCCGAGACCATCAGTTGCGACAGCATGTATTGCGGCCAGCGGAATGAGCCGGTCAGGAGATGACTGATCTCGAGCAGCCAGCACGGGAGTTGCGGGTGCTTGTAGGTCAACAGCACCCATTCGCGGCCCCACATGAAACCCTCGACGACGTCGCCGGGCGGTCCAACGTTGACGATCGCCGGCATGACGGTCCAGCAAGCGATCTGGATCAGGCATAAAAGCGCCAGCAG
Organism: Mesorhizobium sp. BH1-1-5; assembly: GCF_020165615.1. Classification (NCBI taxonomy): domain Bacteria; kingdom Pseudomonadati; phylum Pseudomonadota; class Alphaproteobacteria; order Hyphomicrobiales; family Phyllobacteriaceae; genus Mesorhizobium; species Mesorhizobium sp. BH1-1-5. The sequence continues at coordinate 11,006 of NZ_JAIUIM010000044.1, read as the reverse complement.
CCGCCACGGGTGCCGGACCAGGCCGTTCCATGCGGAAGACAGACTGTCTCCCGCCGCGCCCGCCGCAGGCCAAAGAGGAACGGATTCGCTGGTTCTCGACATGCGGGCCTAAAACCACACCGGTGGGTTGCTGAACAGTCCGATAGCAAAAGCTTACGAAAATGTATTCTTCCGCAACATTGTAAAACCAAGATTGCGACGGAACCCGTCGCCGGCGCTTCGGGCAGGACGGGCCGGTTGATCGTTGCCGGAGCCGGCTCAGGGCGCCGTGGCTCCAGCAATACAGGTTCCTCCATGCGCCACCAGCATGCCGTCATCCATCACCGTGGGCTCGATTTCTGGTCGGCGCGCGCCGCGGTCCTCGTCATCATCTGCCTGCAGCTTCTGGTCATCAATAATCTGTCCTTCGGTCCGCGCTGGCTGGCCCCGACGGTGGAAGCGGCGCTGCTGTTGCCACTGTCGATCGCGACGGCATGGACGCAGATGCAGACGCGCACCGCCGTCGACCACGAGCATTGGTACGCGATCGGCCAGTTGCGCCTCCATATCCGCCGCACGGCACTGGTCATGACCGGCGTCATCAGCGTCATGAATTGCGGATCGCTGGTTTTCCTGGTGCGGGCCCTGCTGGAAGGGCATGCCGGCGCCGGCACGACGCTGCTCGTCGATGCCCTCAACATCTGGGTCACCAACGTGATCGTCTTCGCGCTATGGTTCTGGAGCACCGACCGCGGCGGCCCGCCGACCTGTGGCCTGGTCAAGCGCGCGCAGGCCGACTTCCTGTTCCCGCAAATGACACTGCCCGACCGCGAGACACAGGGCTGGCTGCCGGGCTTCGTCGACTATTTCTTCCTGGCCTTCACCAATGCCACGGCGTTCTCGCCGACTGACACCTTGCCGCTCACGCAGCGCGCCAAGCTCCTGATGATGGCCGAAGCGATGATCTCGCTGCTGACGATCGCGCTGGTGGCGGCGCGGGCGGTCAACATCCTGGCCTAAAACTGTATCGATATTCGGGTGAGGCCGGCCTGCGAATGGCGGCTTCCAGCGCTTCCGGTGCTCACGTACTTCAAGTACGCTCCGCTCCGGTTCTCGGTAGCCACCATTCTCGGCTCGCCCCGACCCGAATATCGATACAGTTTTCCGAGTTCAGTGGTCGCGCTCCCAGCGCATGCCGGCCAGTCGCGGATCGGCAAAGGCGGTGCGTGAGAATTCGAGCCTCTTGTCCGGGAACTCGCAGATCGCCTGCAGGCCGAAGGAGCCGATCCGGATGCGCCAGGTCTGCGGCTCGAGCGGTTTGGCCTTGGCAAAGCCCTTGCAGGTCAACAGCGCGATGTTGGCGCCCTTGGGATCGCGCACCGAGCGGTAGCGGATCGCCTGCAGCTCGGCCTCACGCGCGACATCGGCGATCGCCTGGCAGGCGGTGTAGTCGGTGGGCTGCGTCCAGGCCTTCTCGTCGCGATCGAGCGGCGGCCGCGTCAGGTCGATCGCGCTGTCGCATCTGATCGCCGCCGCGAAGGCGGTGTATTCCGCCGCGTCGTTCGGCCATGGCGTCGCTGGCGACTCCGCGAAGAACAGCAAGCGGTAGAAGGCCATTTCCGCCACCGCCGTCAGCACCGTCTCGGCGGCATAATAGACGCCTTTGGTCTTGCCTGCGCGGCGGAAGCGCGAGCCGTACGGATAGACGGAGCCGTAGCGAAAGGGCGTCGCCAGCAGGTAGTGGAGATGGCGGCACTCCAGCGGGATCTGCGGCTTGGTGTCCTCGATGAGGTCCTCCAGCAGCGATTGCTCGTCGAGCGTGTCGACGAGCTTGAGGGTCGAGACACGGTGCTGCGCCTCGACCATCCGCCAGTATTTGCCTTCGAGCCTGACGGCCTCAGACGAGAGCGCGCCGGGAGTCCAGGTAGGCAATGACATCGACCAATCCGGTAATCGTCAGGATTTTCTCGATCGGCGTGCCGTCGAGCGTGGTGTTGGAGTTTTTCAGCCACGCCCGGGCAACGGTCTTGTCGCCGCCGACGACGGCGTCTAGCGAGCGAAACAGGCGGACGAACAGCACCGCCAGCTCGAACGGCTTGGTGCCCCGTTCAAGCAGGAATTCCTGCTTGCGCATGCGCGAGACCGTCGCTTCCGACACGCCGATGACCAAAGCGAGCGTCCTGGCGGTGATGTCGAGCAGGTCGGCCGCGCGCAGCGTGGCCTTGGTGATGACAGCGTTTTCGGCCGCCGCCGCGGCCGCGACTGGACGTTGCATATGCGCACCCTTTCATTTCTGTGGAAAATATAGGCCACAAAAATTCTTCTGGAAAGAGGCGTGTCAGTCTTTCTTGTAAAGCAGCCAGCCCTTGGCGGGGCGACCCGCCGTCGTCGAATGCCTGGAGACCCTGTTGCGACCGCCGACCTTGGAGCGATATAGCGCGCGGTCCGCCTTGGTGTAGAGATCTTCGGGGTTTTCCGCCTCCGAAGCCATGCAGATACCCAGCGATACGGTAACGGTACCGTAGTTCATGCCGGTCTGGCTGCTGGTGAACGGGGTCTGCTCGATCAGCGCGCGGATGCGTTCGGCGATCTCGTATGTGGCTTCCCCGCTGGCGCCCTCGACGATAAGCGCAAACTCCTCGCCGCCGGTGCGCGCGACAAACATGTCGGGACGCACGCTGGACTGGAAAATCTCGGCGATGATCCGCAGGATCCTGTCGCCGACCGGATGGCCGTAACGATCGTTTATGTCCTTGAAATGATCGATATCGGCAAGAATCAGCGCATTGAACAGGATGCCGCGATTGCTGTTGTAGATCCGGGTGATCTCCTTGTCGAAGGCGCGGCGGTTCCACAACTGCGTGAGCGGGTCGGTGTCGGCAAGCCGCTTGTATTCCTCGAGCTTCGACTTGACGCTTTCGAGCTCGGCCGTCTTTTCGCTGAGCGTGCTGGCGATCTGGCGGCCATGGTCGATCGTCGAGCTGGTGGCGGCCGACATGGCGCCTGCGATCTTCTGCAGGAGCTCCTGCGAAAGCAGGCTGCGGTTGCTCAGGCCGATCGAGGTCTCATCGAGAATGCGGCCGTATTTCTCGATATGCGAGTGCTCGCTGCGCAACAGCGTCGCGATATCCTCGAGCTCCTTGGCCACCATCTCGCGGGCGTGCTCGACAATGGCCGGGCCGTGGTGCTGCGGAAAGAACGTGCGCCCGATGCGGTCGAGATCCTCCTGTGTCGGGCGGTTGCTGAACGAGACGACGGCAAGGCTGAGTTCGTGATTGCTGCCGCAGAGCGCCTCGTAGAAGATTTCGTAGTTGCGCGGCAGACCAAGCACGCCGAGCTGACGCATCGCCGCCACGACGGTGCTGGCGATGTCGGTGTTCCTGTCGGTCGGAATGGCCGCCGGTTGCATGTTCTGTTCACTGCCCCTTCAGTGCGACCGGAGACCTGCCACCGCCGGGAGTCGCTTATGCGGGGATTTGAATCAGAATTACCGATGCGACGTCGTGTCCCCAACACGACCATCGCTTGTGGGAAGCATAAATGCAGTTGCGCTAAAGTTTCCTTAATGGCCTGTATTTGCTCATTGTCATTGCTACCACAGGCTGCAATCCGGTGCAGGTGCAGCTTCTAAAACGCGCCGCTTCGGTGTCGCATTTGCCAGTGCCCAGCCATTTCAAAACTGAAATTCTATCCGGCAATGGACCGGGCAGATGGTCGAAGGAGGCCGGAATGGATGACAACCACAGCGGATCGTGCCTGTGCGGGGCGGTGCGTTTCAGGACGAGCGGGCCGTTGCGCGGCGTCGTCTATTGCCACTGCTCGCAGTGCCGTCGGCAGACCGGCCATTTCGTCGCGGCAACCGCGTCCAAGGACGCCGATATCGTCATAGAGGGGGCCGACGCGCTCAACTGGTATGGCGCCTCCGACGTGGCGAAGCGCGGCTTCTGCCGCACCTGCGGCTCGCTGCTCTTTTGGAAGCACAATGAACTGGACACGATCTCCATCATGGCCGGATCCTTCGAACGGCCGAGCGGTCTTGCCGCGGAAAGCCATATCTTCGTCGGCGACAAGGGCGATTACTATTCGATCGAGGATGGCTTGCCGCAGTTCGAGAAATCGACGCCGTCGATAAAGGTCGCGGACGGATGAATTTTGGAGCGGCTGGCTTATTCCCTTGATCCGGCCGTTGCGATATCCCCTGACGGTAATTCGAAACGGGGCTGGGCATGCAGCGGCTGATCGACGCTTTCATTAATTCAGTGCGGGCCTTCCGCAAGTTGGCCGCCCACGAAAAGGCATTCCAGCAGGAATTGCTTTTGCTCGCGCTTGCCCTGCCGGCCGGCTGGTTCATCTCGGTCTCGTGGCGCGGCTATGCCCTGCTGGTCGGCGCGGTGCTGCTCCTGATCATGGTCGAAGTGCTCAACACCGGCATCGAGGCGGCCTGCGACGCGATCTCGCGCGAATTCCACATCGACATCCAACTCGCCAAGGACTGCGGTTCGCTTGCGGTGCTGATTTCGATCGTGATTGCCGGCGGCGTCTGGGGCATCGCCCTCATCGAGCGCCTGATCGGCGCGCCGATCTGATCCTTGCGGATCAGGATCCGGCCTGATCTTCCTTGGCACGTTCACGTTTTGCGAAGTGATGGCCTACCAACCAAGCGACCACGGCGATAACGATGCCGACGCCGAGGGCAATGAGCAGGCGCTCATGGCGTGCAAACGCCTGGCCCACCATTTCCTCCGCGCCCAGGCCGAAGACATAGCCGATGCCGCTGAACAGGGCCGCCCAGACCGCGGAAGAGATGGCATTCAGGATGACGAAACGCAGCACGGGTACGGTCGACAGGCCGGCGGCGATGCCGCCGACCAGGCGCATGCCGTAGATATAGCGGTTGGTCAGCACGAAGATGCTGGGATGCGTGTTGAGCAGGCGGTAGGCGCGGCTGAAGCCAGGACGCCTGCGCAACCTTCTCACATAGCGATGCTCGGCGAAGCTACGCCCCATGGTGAAGAAGAACGTGTCGCCGGCGAAGGCGCCGAGAAAGGCCGCGAGGAAGGTCTGCCAAAGCACGAAAACATGCTGATGAGCGAAGAAGCCGCCAAGGATCGCGGCGCTTTCGCCTTCGGCGACGCAACCCAGGAAGACTGCGATCAGCCCGTATTGCTCGATAAGATGGTGGATGGTCTCGCTCATTCCGTTGCGGGCCGCGCCGACAGTTTCTCGTCGATGCGCCTGATCTGCTCGGCCATGCGCAGGATTTCGTCACGCATGCCGATGATCTCGCTGTGGCGCAGCTCGTCGAGCTTTTCATGCAGGGCCATGATCTCGATCTCGGCCTTCAGATTGACCTCGTAGTCATGGGCCGCGTCGATGCGGTCGCGTTCGGTCTGGCGGTTCTGGGACATCATGATCACGGGCGCCTGGATCGCCGCAAGCATCGACAGCACGAGGTTGAGGAAGATGAAGGGGTAGGGGTCGAAGGCGTCGCGCGTGAGCAGCCAGGCATTGCCGGCGGTCCAGATAACGAGAAAGGCCAGGAAGCTTAGGATGAAGGACCAGGAGCCGCCGATCCTGGCGATGCTGTCGGCGATGCGGTCGCCATAGGTCTCGTGGAAGGCCACGGCCTTGTTGGTGTCGCGCGTGATGGTGGTGCGCTCGAGCGTCGACTGGAGGACGCGGCTCTCGAGCGGACCGAAACCTTCCGGCTTCCGCTTGAGCAAACGGTTCGCCATGTCCTCGACGATCTTGTTCATCTGTCTCTCCTTCGGCCGGACGTCGATAGAGGTAGAGGCTGCCGGGCCGGACGTGAAGTGCTAGATTGCGGCGATCAGGCGAGGACAACGATGCTCGATTTCAAGAAAATCCACGCGCGGGCGGCAAAGCGCAAGGGCGGAGAGGCGGTGCTCGCACCGCTGCTTGGCCCGGCGCCCGACAACAAGGCGGTGGCGAAAATCCCCGACGACCGCATTCTCTCCACCATGGCCGAGCGCATTTTCGCCGCCGGCTTCGTGTGGCGCGTCATCGAGCAGAAATGGCCCGGTTTCGAGGAAGCGTTTCTCGGCTTCGAGCCGAAGCGGCTTTTGTTCCAGCCGGACGACTTCTGGCACGAGCTCGCGTCCGACAGCCGCATCGTGCGCAATCCGCAGAAGATCAAGTCGGTGCGCGACAACGCCGCCTTTGTCGATCGCGTCGCGAAGGAGCATGGCAGCTTCGGCAAGTTCATCGCCGGTTGGCCGGCGGACGATCAGGTCGGCCTGACCGCCTATCTCGCCAAGCATGGCAGCCGGCTCGGTGGCAACACCGGGCAGTATTTCCTGCGTTGGCTGGAATGGGACACGTTCGTCGTCTCGGCCGACATGGCGGCGGCCTTGCGCGATGCCGGCCTCGACATCGCCGAGAACCCGACCTCGAAGCGGGACCTCGCCAAGATCCAGGCGCAGATCAACCGATGGTCGGCCGAAACCGGCCTGCCGCGCCGTCACATCTCGCGCATCCTGGCGATGTCGATCGGCGAGAACCGCTCGGCAGAGGCGCTGCGCGCGTATATGGGCGATTAGGCGATCGGGATACGACCTGCAGGGCATGATCGGCTGATTAGCCAGGTACGATCTTCGATCGATCAGGACATAATCGGCTTTGCCGATTAGTCTTATTTGGCACAAGCAATCGCCATTGCGGCGCGTTTTCGGCCACGCTACATCCACACCATGACCAAGACCGCTCCCGATATCCTGCGCATCGCCGTCGCCCAGCTCAACCCGACCGTCGGCGACGTCGCCGGCAATCTGGCAAAAGCGCGCGAGGCGAGGGCGGACGCGGCGCGGCAGGGCGCCGATCTGGTGCTCTATACCGAGCTTTTCCTTGCCGGTTATCCGCCGGAAGACCTGGTGCTGAAGCCTTCCTTCCTGACGGCTTGCGAGAAGGCGGCGCAGGATTTCGCCAAGGACACCGCCGATGGCGGTCCCGGCGTCATCATCGGCACGCCGCTCAAGCGCAAGACTGGCACGCATAACTCCATCGTCTTCGCCGATGGCGGCAAGATCATCGCGGAACGCTACAAGCTCGATCTGCCGAATTATGGCGAGTTCGACGAGAAGCGCGTGTTCCAGGCCGGGCCGGAACTGCAGGGTCCGGTCAACTTCCGCGGCGTGCGCATCGGCATTCCGATCTGCGAGGACATCTGGGGTGACGTCGCCGTCTGCGAGACGCTGGCCGAAAGCGGCGCCGAGATCCTGCTGGTGCCGAACGGCTCGCCCTATTACCGCGCCAAGATCGACGTCCGCCACCAGGTCGTGATCCGCCAAGTCATCGAAACCGGCCTGCCGATGATCTACGCCAACCAGCTTGGCGGCCAGGACGAGCTGATCTTCGACGGCGCCTCGTTTGCGATAGGGTCTGACAAGACGCTCGCCTTCCAGATGAGCCAGTTCGAGGACGCGGTCGACGTCACCACCTGGAAAAGAAAGGGAGAGACCTGGGTCTGCTCGGAAGGCCCGATGTCGAAGATCCCGGAGCGGGAGGAAGCGGACTACCGGGCCTGCATGCTCGGCCTGCGCGACTACGTCAACAAGAACGGTTTCAAGAACGTCGTGCTCGGTCTCTCCGGCGGCATCGACTCGGCGATCTGCGCGGCACTCGCCGTCGACGCGCTGGGCGAAGAACGGCTGCGCACCGTCATGATGCCTTACCGCTATACGTCGAAGGATTCGCTGAAGGACGCCGAGGACTGCGCTCGCGCGCTCGGCTGCCGCTATGACATCGTGCCGATCTCCGAGCCGGTCGAAGGGTTCAAGCATGCGCTGACGCAGCTCTTCGAGGGCACCCAGGAAGGCATCACCGAGGAAAACCTGCAAAGCCGCGCGCGCGGCACCATCCTGATGGCGATCTCGAACAAGTTCGGCTCGATGGTGGTCACCACCGGCAACAAGAGCGAGATGTCGGTCGGCTACGCCACGCTTTACGGCGACATGAATGGCGGCTTCAATCCGATCAAGGATCTCTACAAGATGCAGGTCTATGCGCTGTCTCGCTGGCGCAATTCGCATGTGCCGCCGGGCGCGCTCGGACCCTCCGGCGAGGTCATCCCGAACAACATCATCGACAAGGCGCCGTCGGCGGAGCTGCGCGAAAACCAGACCGACCAGGATTCGCTGCCGCCCTATCCGGTGCTGGACGACATTCTCGAGTGCCTTGTCGAGAACGAGATGAGCGTCGACGACATCGTCGCGCGCGGCCACGACCGCGCGACGGTGACACGCGTCGAGCACCTGCTCTACATCGCCGAATACAAGCGCCGCCAAGCGGCGCCCGGCGTGAAGATCACGCGGAAGAATTTCGGCCGCGACCGCCGCTATCCGATCACCAACCGGTTCCGGGACCGCGGTTGATCTCTGGTGGCGGCGCGGCGCATGCGAGACATTGAAATCAGTTTCGACCTGTCGCGGATCGACTTCCGTGCGACCTCCGATCAGCTCATGCAAAGCTATTGGGCGGCGTCGCGAACCGACGAGGCCAACCGCCGCGCCTTCGACAACTCGCTTTGCGTCGGGGCTTATCTCGATGGTGAGCAGGTCGGTTTCGCCCGCGTGATCACCGACCATACTGTCTTTGCCTATCTACTCGACGTCATCGTCTGGCCGGAGCGTCGCGGGCATGGGATCGGCAAACAGCTTGTGCAGGCACTCCTCGATCATCCCGATATGAAGACCGTTTCTCATTGGAGCCTCACGACCAACGACGCTCACAGCCTCTATCAGAAGTTCGGATTCCGGACGGAGGGCCGCTACATGCGACTGGACCGCTCACCCCCTGGCTGAGGCTCGGCCACAACCCGCCGTTGTTGCAAATTCGTCTCAGTGCTGGACCAGATGTCGTTTTGGCGATGGGCCGACTTGGCGATCGGCTGATGCCTCCCTATAAGGGCCTCTCCGCGATTCCCTTGTGGGAGGACCGTATGGCAAGATTTGACATCGTTATGCGAGGCCGCGAGGCCTAGGTCTGCTCGGGCTTTCCGAAGGTTTTTCGGAGAGCAGGACGCAGAACTGGCATTTGCCGCTGCCGGTCGCCGCCTTCGGGCGGGCGGCCTACCCATACTGAACCTCCCGTTTTCCAAGGCGCCTTAAGGCCGGACGCGGGTTTTCCAATTTGATTTTTACCGGGACCGGGCTCGTTTGCGCCCGGATGACATCATGGCTCGTTTCAAGATCGATCTGCGCGCGAGCGCCTTTCGCAGCGTGCTTGGCTTTACGTTCGGCCACTGGCAGCGCCAGCCGTGGCGGCTTTCGCTCATTATGGGCGCATTCCTGCTCTCGACGCTGGCCGACGTGCTGACACCCTTCTACTCCGGCCGCCTGGTCGATGCGGTCGCCGGCGGCGCCGGAACCGACGCGGTCGCCTGGAATGCGGCGATGGCGGCGTTCTCAATCCTGATGGCGCTGGCGCTGGCCGGCGTCGTGCTGCGCAATGTCGCCTTCCTTTGGATCGTCGAGCTGACGCTGAAGATGATGTCGGACATTGCCGCCGACGCCTTCCATCGGGTGCAACGCTTCTCGACGGACTGGCACGCCAACAGCTTCGCCGGATCGACGGTGCGCAAGGTAACGCGCGGCATGTGGGCGCTGGATCTGCTCAACGACACGATCCTGATCGCGCTTCTGCCGTCGGTCGTCATGCTTGTCGGATCGACGCTGCTGCTCGGCTGGTTCTGGCCGCTGATGGGGGCCGTGGTGGCGGCCGGCTCGGTGCTGTTCATCGCCGTCACGGCGATGCTGTCGCTCGGCTATGTCGCGCCCGCCGCGCGGCTCGCCAACAGCTGGGACACGCGACTTGGCGGCTCGTTGGCAGACGCGGTGAGCTGCAACGCCGTCGTCAAGAGCTTCGGCGCGGAGACCCGGGAGGAAGCGCGGCTGGCGCGCGTCGTCGCCAAATGGCGCCTGCGCACCGGCCGCACCTGGATGCGCGGCACCGCCAACGGCACCACGCAAGGGGTGCTGCTGCTGGCGATGCGGGCGGCGGTAATCGGTCTTGCCCTCATGTTGTGGGCCTGGGGGCAGGCGAGCGCCGGCGATGTCGCCTTCGTGCTGACCTCGTTCTTCGTGCTGCAGGGCTATCTGCGCGACATCGGCACCCATATCCGCAACCTGCAGCGCTCGATCAACGACATGGAGGAACTGGTCGACTTCCAGTCCGAGCCGCTCGGCATCGAGGACCGGCCCGGCGCCCAACCGATCCGGATCACCGACGGGCACATAGCTTTCGACAAGGTGACGTTCCACTACGGCAATCACCGGCTGCCGCTCTACCGCGACTTCTCGGTCGATATCGCGGCCGGCGAGCGCGTCGGGCTGGTCGGGCATTCGGGCTCGGGCAAGACGACCTTCGTCAAGCTGATCCAGCGGCTCTATGACGTGAACGCCGGAAGGATCCTGATCGACGGGCAGGACATCTCGCAGGTCGAACAGGCTTCGTTGCGCAGCCAGATCGCCATCGTCCAGCAGGAGCCGATCCTGTTCCACCGGTCGCTTGCCGAGAACATCGCCTATGCGAGGCCCGGCGCCAGCCAGGCCGAGATCGAGCATGCGGCCAAGCTTGCCAGCGCGCATGATTTCATCACCAGCCTGCCCAAGGGCTACGGAACCCTGGTCGGCGAGCGTGGCGTGAAATTGTCGGGCGGCGAGCGCCAGCGCGTGGCGATCGCCCGCGCCTTCCTCGCAGACGCGCGCATCCTGATCCTGGACGAGGCGACATCGAGCCTCGATTCGGAATCGGAAGTGCTGATCCAGAAGGCGATGGAGCGGCTGATGGTCGGGCGCACGACGCTGGTGATCGCGCACCGGCTCTCGACGGTGCGGGCGCTCGACCGGCTGCTGGTCTTCGATCGCGGGCGTATCGCCGAGGAGGGGTCGCATGACGACCTGATTAGGCTGAACGGCGGCATCTACCGGCGGTTGTTCGAGCGTCAGGCGCTCGAATTGACCAAGGGCCTCGTCGCCTGAGGAAAGGACGGCGCCCGGCCTCGGCCGGGC